>CAXREW010000212.1:0-6820 GCA_964229455.1 Flavobacteriaceae bacterium
GGTCGCCGCCGGCAAAGAAATCGATACCGTCAAGTCCGTTCCAGCAACCGAAATGGCCGCCAATTACGAGGCATACGCAGACCGCATTTTCGACGTCCGCAAGCCCGGCGAGCACCTCTCTGAGCACGTTTTGAATGCGCACCACACCCCGTTGAGCAGCCTCAACGACCACCTTGCTGAATTCCCACAGGATGGCGAATTCTACGTGCACTGCGCAGGCGGATACCGCTCCATGGTGGCCGCTTCCATCCTGAAAGCACGCGGCATTCACAACATGATCGACGTGCAGGGCGGCTACGGCGCGATTAAGGACACCAGCTCTCCGAAGTCGGATTACTTCTGCCCTTCGACGCTCTAGTTTCCAGCGGCGTCACGAATGGTAAGCTGCCCCCGAATAGCGTCCAAAGCGGCATCGAGGCTGCGTTCGTCGATGCCCGGCAAATGGGTGAACGACTGGCTGGGGTGCTCGATGGCCGGGGTGAGGTACTGGTATTCCACCGCTGGGATGCGCGACCGAATCCACCCCAGCATGGCGTTGAGTTCACATTGAAAATCGGCGACGAGGAGCCCCTCGGAAGGTTGATCCAAAGTCGCTTGGCAGAGTGATTCGACCACCCGGTCGAGCGCCACAAACGGCCGAACTTGGTTGCCGCTTCCGTACAGCGAAATACGCCCTCCGGTCAATGCCTCAAATGCCATCCGGTGCACCAACGTGTCGAATCGGCACGTGCGGTTGTAGCCAAAAATGTGCGCCGCCCGAAGGAGTGCGAACGAAATACCCGACGACGCAGCGAACCCTTCCAAGTACTGCTCGCCCCTTCGCTTCGAGAGGGCATACCCGTTCTGGGGATTGGGCACGTCCGTCGGCTCAATCCCTTCACGAAACCCATACACCGCGCTGGAACTGAGGTGGACCAATCGTTGAATTCCCGGATTTTCTTCCAGTGCTCGCGTGACCGCAAGGGCCCCATACGCATTGACCTGGTCGTATTGCGTATGCTGCGAATAGGTGAAGGGTTCATCCACAAAAGCGGCCAGATGAATCATGACGTTCTTGCCTCGGCACGCTTTCGACAACCGACGGGTGTCGAGGATGTCGCCGCGCACGAAGCGCACCTTATCGAGGACTGTGGTTTCGCCGGGACCGAAAAAGAAGCGCCTGTCGTTGCGGATCAGCTCATCGTACACAACGATGCTCTCCACCTCGGGCGACGCATTCAAGGCCTCGCACAATGAAGCCCCCACGTACCCTGCGCCTCCGGTAATGATGATGTTCTGTTTCATGGTCAATCAGTCTGTGTGCAAGCCGCATTCGGTTTTGGCGCTTCCCTCCCACCGGCCGCCCCGCTCTTCCAAATCGAGGGCGTTCCATTTGCGGGTGCACGGCACACACCCGATGCTTTTGTAGCCGTCGTTTTCCAACGGATGCCGTGGGAGATCGTGGGCTTGGATATAGCGGTAGACGTCTTTGGCGTTCCACTCGAGCATGGGATGGTAACGAAGCACTCCATTGGCATCCGCTTCGAGCCGGGCCTTTTCCGCACGGACTTTGCTCTGGTCCGCACGGATACCGCTGATCCACACATCGCCCGGGTTTAGCAGGGCACGCATCGGCTCTACCTTGTTGAGGTTGCAGCAGGCGTCAATGTCCGAGGCGAACAAAAAGTTCCCATGCTGGGACATCTGCTCGGCAAACGTGCGTTCGCTCCGCACTTTGCGCAGTTGGATGCCGAGTTGCTCCGTGAGCGCATGGGCAAAGAGGTAGGTTTCCGGGAACAAGAAACCCGTATCAATCACGACCACCTGCACAGCATCCGTTCCCAATTGCGCTACCATGTGAAGCAACGGGACACTCTGGGTCTGGAAGGAAGAAGTCAGGTATACCGCACGTCCCTCCGATTTGAACCGTTCTACGTCGGAGCGTATTCTGCGGAAGGTGTCTTCAAAAAGTGAGGAGGTCGTATGGGCCTGCATGCGGTTAGCTACCGGTGAAGTCGCGTGCCATTAAACGCAAAACGAAACTCGGACATTTCCGCGAGAACCCAAAGCGACGGCTGGACCCAAGGGTCTGCAAGGCGTTATCCTGACATAAACGGGACGCAACGGATTTTGCGGAAACAAAAAACGCCCGGTCTGTTGACCGGGCATTTTGCTGTCGGGGCGGCAGGATTCGAACCTGCGATCTCCTGGTCCCAAACCAGGCGCCGTAACCGGACTAGGCCACGCCCCGAGCGCTGTAAGCGGGGGCAAAGATAGTTGAAATTATTCTGTGTGCAATGAAAAAAAGCCAGCGCTTTCGCACTGGCTTTTGACGTCTGCGGAGAGACCGGGATTCGAACCCGGGCGACGGTTGCCCGCCGACAGATTAGCAATCTGCTCCGTTACCACTCCGGCACCTCTCCCGCTTCGTTGCAGAATATTCCACTGAAGCGGCGACAAAGTTACTATAAAGCCTTGTCAAAACAAGAAAAATGCGTATCTTCCAACTCTGAACAAAATTGACCAAAACCCATTAACCATAACTCCGATGAAAAAAGTTCTGATTCTCAGCGTCTTCGCGTTTTTCGCTTTCGCTGCCAGCGCTCAATCTGACGCTTCAACTTCTAGCAAGTCGACCACTACGGAGGTAGCTGACACCAAGACAGCAGCCGAAGGTTCTACCAAGAACGTAGCGTTGGGCGGAACAACTTCTACCGAGAAGGCTGCATCATGCAGTTCTACTAAGTCCACGTGCTCAAAGGATGCGAAATCCGGTGCAAAAGACGGAAAAGCTTCTTGCTGCGCTGGAAAGTCTGCCGCTAGCTGCTCTTCTAAGGACGGCAAAGCAAGCGACAAAAAATCTTCTTGCTGCTCTGGCAAGTCAGCTGAAAGCTGCTCCAAAGGCAAGAATGAGGGTGAAGCTCCGAAGAAGGACTAACCCCTGTTGAATCTACGCAAGTGGGTTCAATCAACACCAATCATCGCCGCGCCGAAAGGCGCAAAATCTTGCCAAAGACTTGAACAAAGGCCACCTTCACGGGTGGCCTTTTCTTTTGCCTACACTTAAAGTCGTTAGAAGGTGAACCGCTCCTCAGCCAGGTCGGCGATGTAGTCACCAATGGCCAACGCTGCTGTTGCGGCAGGCGATGGCGCATTTAATACGTGAATGTTGCGATCCGTGTAAGAGATGCGGAAATCATCGCGCGTATCCCCGTCTTGCGACAACAACAAAGCACGCACGCCCGACCGCCCGGGACGCAAATCGTCCATGGTCAAATCCGGAATCATGCGCTGCAGCGTCTTTAAGAAAAGCCGCTTGGAGAATGCTCGGCGGTACTCGTTGATGCCGAAGGCCATATTCTGGAAGAAGAGCTTCCATGTCCCTCCATAGCCCAGCGCCTCCATCGTATCCTTCAGGTCAAAATCCGTTTTGCCATAGCCTTCACGCTTGAATGTGAAAACGGCATTCGGTCCGCACTCGATTTCCCCATCAGTCATGCGCGTGAAGTGCACACCCAGGAATGGGAAGTCCGGATTGGGAACGGGGTATATGAGGTTGCGCACCTTGTGCTTGGCCTGGTCCGTCAATTCGTAGTAGTCGCCTCGGAATCCAACGACGCGTTCCTTCAAGTCCACGCCATCCTTCCGTGCGAGGCGATCGGCTTGCAGTCCACCGCACACCACCACGTGCTTGGCGCGGAAGCCCTCCACCGACTTGTTGGTGCGAACCACCGTCTCCTCGCCATCGCGTTCGAACGATGTGACCTCCTCACCCAAGCGGAGCGCACTCGCGGGCTGAACGCCCAGCGCCAGGTCGACCATCTTCTTCGTCGCTGCACGGTAATCGATGATGCCCGTGCACGGCACCCACAAGGCGTCGATGCCTTTGCAGTGGGGCTCGATTTCACGCAGCTGGTCGGCATTGATGCGCTCGAGGCCTTCGATTTCATTCTGCTGCCCGATGCCGTGGATCTTCTCGAGCATGGGGAGTTCGCTGTCCTCAACCGCCACCACCACCTTGCCGCAGACGTCGTGCGGGATGTTGTGTTCCTGAGCGAAGCGAACCAGGGCGCGTCGGCCTTCGACGCAGTTCTTGGCCTTCAGCGATCCAGGCGGATAGTACAAGCCCGAGTGGATCACGCCGGAGTTGTTGCCCGTTTGGTGGTCTGCCAGCCCCGTTTCTTTCTCGATCAGGAGCATGGTTCGGTTTGGATACCGCTGCTGCAATTGGTACAGCGTCGCTGCTCCAACAATGCCACCGCCCAAAATGACAACGTCATACCCGTTGTCCACTTGTTTCGCTTCATTCATCGGCGCAAAAGTACAAAACGCTCTATCTTGCTCACATGAGTGCAACGGCCACGAACCATCCCAAAAAGGTTAAAACCGCTTGGGCCATGTACGACTGGGCGAATAGCGTGTACTCCCTGGTCATCACCACGGCCATTTTCCCGATTTTCTACAACGCACTCACCTCCGAACGCAACGAAGCGGGTGAAATCGTCAACGACGTCGTGACATTCTTCGGGGCCGAGTTCATCAACACCCAGCTATACAGCTACGTCCTTGCTGCCAGCTTCATCGTGGTCATCATCGCCTCGCCCCTCCTAAGCGGCATGGCGGATGTATCGGGGAAGAAGTTGCAGTTGATGAAAGTCTTCTGCTACACGGGGTCGCTGGCGTGCATGTCGATGCACTTCTTCGATGCGGCGCACTTGGAATGGAGCATGCTGAGTTTATTCCTCGCCAACATTGGGTTTTGGGGCAGCCTTGGCTTTTACAACGCCTTCCTACCCGAAATCGCTCCCCGCGAAGAACACGACAAATTGAGCGCCAAAGGATACGCACTGGGCTACGTCGGCAGCGTGTTGTTGCTTTTGGTGTGCCTCGGTTTGATCATGGGCGTCGGGAGTCACATGACCCCGTGGGCGTTCGTCTTAGTGGGCATCTGGTGGGTGGCATGGGCCCAACTGGCCTTCCGCAAATTGCCGTCGAACCCTTTCAATAAAAAAGTGACCAGCGACCTCTTCACCCACGGTTTTCGCGAGTTGAGCAACGTGGCCAAGGAGCTGACCGAGCGCGTGGACCTCATCCGATTCCTGTGGGGATTCTTCGTGCTGTCGATGGCCCTTCAGACCATCATGTTGATGGCCTCGTCGTTCGGCATCAAGGAAGTGAACCTTGCCGACGATCAGCTCATCGTCGCCATCATCGCCGTGCAATTGCTTTCCATCCCTGGGGCGTTTTTTGTGTCGTGGGTGAGTGGACAGGTGGGCAACATCCGCACCCTCATTGGTTGCCTCGTGGTGTGGATGGGGGTCTGCGTGTACGCGTACAGCCTCGTCAACGACGTCAATGAATTCTTCGTCGCGGCGGGCGTCATCGGCTTCATGATGGGCGGCACTCAAAGCCTCAACCGCAGCAGCTATTCGAAGATGCTGCCGAGCACCGAAGACCACGCGTCGTACTTCAGTTTTTATGAAGTCCTGGAGAAAGGCGGCCTCATCATCGGCATGTTCAGCTGGGGCTACATCGAGGGCTTTACAGGCTCCATGCGGTCCAGTATCCTGGCCTTGATCATCTTCTTTCTGGTGAGCATTGTACTGTTGAGCTCGATTCCGAAAACCCAGCGCATTTAACGCTAGTCCTTTGGCAGGAAAGCGTGCTCGAGCAACTCAAATTCTACCCTCCGGTTCTGCTGGCGCCCTCCTTCTGTGGCGTTGTCGGCTGCGGGATTGCGGCTGCCGTGCCAAGCGAGCTTGAGGCGGGCGGGATCCACACCGCGTTCCTTCAGGGCATTCATGACGGAGGAGGCGCGCTGTTCGCTCAGCGCGAGGTTGTATGCTTCGGTTCCGATGAAATCCGTGTGGCCGTTCACCTCGACGACGAGAAAGCGGTTGGCCCGCATTTCCGCAGCTACGGACTCCAATTGCCCGAGGGCCGAAGGTGTCAATTCGCTCGAATCAAAGTCGAACAGGACGGCGTCCCACCGCACGTGCTCGCGTTGGTACACTTGCCACGGTGGATCAGTTACGCCTTCGGCGATGGTTCGATTGAGGCAGCTGCAGTCGTCCGGTTGCGCCACTGGGGTGATCTTGATGCCGTCCAAGTAGACGTAGGCCCATGCGCTGGACTCGCTGGGGGCGTCGCGTCGTTCGAGCACTTTCAATTCGGCAGGCGGGCGGAAATTGCCGATGGTCACGTGCGCTTCGCCGCCTTGGGCTTGAAACACGTCGCTCAGCTTGGTCCAGCTCCAGCGGTCGCTCAGCAAATTCAACAACGGATTCTCGACTTGGGCGATGGCATCCAAGCGCCCTTCCCCCACTTCGCGCAACGGCAACGCACTGAAATGGAAGCCCATGCCGTCTGTGATCAACCGCCCCATGTCCGCAGCGCAAACCCACCACTCGACGCATACCCATTCGCCGGCCTCGAGCGGACGCTCCAGTTCTGCATGAAGGTATTCGCGGTAGTTGGGTTTGGAGGAAGCGTACAAGACGAGTCCGGCGTACGCCTCACCATCGAGGGGTTGTTGGCTCCCGAACATGTTCTTGGGCACGCCGGAAGCCGAGCCGGCGGCGCAGGCATCGAAATGGTCCGGGGTACCGGCATTGCATTGCCCCCACCCCTTCAACGTTTTTAGTTCAGACTGCGTGTAGTCGTTGGGGCACCACTCCATCTCCTCGAAACTTCCATTCGAAATCAGGTTTTGCCCACATCCGCTTGCTGCTACAAACAGAAGCACAAAAGACAGCCACCCCCGCAAGCTGCAAGGGTGGCTTTGAAATGCTATGGTACGCGCAATGCGCTGCACTGCGGTGGAATTACTTCACCAATTCGA
>CAXREW010000213.1:0-6875 GCA_964229455.1 Flavobacteriaceae bacterium
CATGGCCTTCGCATAGCGTTTCGCAGTGTTGCCGATGTCGCCACGCTTGGCGTCGGCGATGACCAAAACATCTTCTGGCATGCCTGCAATGAGGCGCTCCAAGGCAGCCCATCCTGCGGCGCCGTACTGCTCGAAAAACGCCAGGTTGGGCTTGAAGGCCGCTGCGTATGAGTGCGTCGCTTGCACGATGCCGTGGCAAAACGCCTCCATCGCCTCCACACCGGTGCCGAGGTGAGCCGGAACTCGCTCGGGATCCGGATCCAACCCCACGCACAAGCACGAGGCTTTGCGCTTCATCATCTCGTACAAATTCTGGCGATTGGTCATGGGTCAAAATTAGGTTTGCGCGGCCAATAATTCAGCCTGCTCCGCAAGGCGCAATGCATTGATGACGGCCTCGAGGTCTCCGCCCATGATGGCGGTCAGGGCGTGCGATGTGAATTGGATGCGGTGATCGGTGACCCGCCCCTGCGGGTAATTGTATGTGCGAATGTTGGCCGAGCGGTCCCCCGTCGAGACCAGCGACTTACGTTGCTAGGCTTGCTCGGAGATTTGCTTTTCGCGTTCACGCTCAAACAAGCGCGTACGCAAGACTTCCAAGGCGTGTTCGTAATTCTGATGCTGGGACCGGCCGTCTTGGCATTCCACGACGATGCCCGTGGGCTCGTGGGTGAGGCGCACTGCAGATTCGGTTTTGTTGACGTGCTGACCGCCGGCTCCACTCGCCCGGTACGTGTCACGTCGCACGTCCGTCAAATCCAGCTGAACGTCAACTTCCTCCGCGACCGGGAGCACAGCAACGGGGGCCGCACTCGTGTGCACCCGCCCTTGGGACTCAGTTTCCGGCACCCGTTGTACTCTGTGCACGCCGCTTTCGTATTTCAGCCAGCCGTATACGCCCTCACCCTCAACCCGCACGGTGAGTTCCTTGAAACCGCCGGCAGTTCCTTCATTGGCATTGACCAGCTCCCAACGCCAACCCTTGCCCTCGCAGTGCCGCTGGTACATGCGGTACAAGTCGCCAGCAAAAATGGCAGCTTCGTCCCCGCCGGTTCCCGCGCGAAATTCCATCATCACGGGACGGTCGTCTACTTCGTCTTTGGGCAATAATAGGATTCGGGCCTCCTCAAGTCCATCGGCAAGCTTTGACTTGATCTCGGGCAATTCGATTTCAGCCAATTCCTTGAAATCCGCGTCATCTCCTGCGGCCCATTCTTCGGCTTGATCGCGGTCGGCGCGCCAGGCGGAGAGCTGATTAAAGTGGTCGACAATCGGTCCAAGGCGTTTGTACTCCCGCATCAAATCTCGGTACCGTCGCTGGTCCGCGATTACCTCCGGGTCTCCGACTTGTTTTTCGACTTCTTGAAAACGGTCCGAGATGGAGGCCAACTTCTGCATTAAAGTGTCCTCTGCGTTCATCTCGTCAGCTAATGGTTGTATTCGAAGATGCCGTGCTCACCGGTGACGGTGACGCGACGGCCTGTGTGCGGTTCACAGTGGCCAATGATTTGGGCATCCACCCCCATCGCCTTCGATTCGGCGATGATGGAATCGGCCGCTTCTTGGTCAGTGTAAATCTCCATGCGGTGTCCCATATTGAACACCTTGTACATCTCCTTCCAATCCGTTCCTGAACTCGATTGAATCATCTTGAACAGGGGTGGCGTCTCGAACAATTGGTCCTTGACCACGTGAACGTCATCGACGAAATGCAAAACTTTGGTTTGAGCGCCTCCAGAGCAATGCACCATGCCGCTGATGCGGTGACGCAGCTCGGGCAAAATGCGTGCGATCAAAGGCGCGTACGTTCGGGTTGGCGAAAGCACCAATTTCCCCGCATCCAACGGCACACCATCAACCGCATCCTGCAGCCCATGGGTTCCTGTGTACACCCACTGCTGGTCCGTTCCGGGATCAAAGCTTTCGGGGTACTGAGCCATCAACGCTTTGTTAAACACGTCGTGGCGGGCACTGGTGAGCCCATTGGACCCCATCCCGCCGTTGTATTCGCGTTCCCAGTTGGCTTGACCATGGCTGGCCAATCCCACAACAACTTGGCCCGGAGCAATTCTCGCGTTGTCGATCACCTCGGAACGTTTCATGCGCGCAACGACTGTTGAGTCCACAATGACCGTGCGCACCAAGTCGCCGACGTCGGCGGTTTCGCCACCAGTGCTGCGAATGTCCACCCCGTGGCCGCGTAATTCTTCGAGCAACTCTTCGGTTCCTTGGATGATGGCCTTGATGACCTCGCCCGAGATCAAATGCTTGTTGCGGCCAATGGTGCTCGAAAGCAGGATGGGACCGGTCGCCCCTACGCACAGCAGGTCATCCAAATTCATGACCAATGCGTCCTGCGCGATGCCCTTCCAAACAGACAAGTCGCCCGTTTCTTTCCAGTACATGTAAGCCAAAGATGACTTGGTGCCCGCCCCATCGGCGTGCATAACGACACAGTGTTCGTCGCTGCCGGTCAGATAATCCGGAACAATTTTGCAGAAAGCCTTGGGGAACAGGCCCTTATCCACCCCCTCTATCGCAGCATGTACCTCCTCCTTGCCAGCGGAAACACCTCTGCTTGCGTATCTCGATTCCTCCACGAAAATGGTGCTTAGTTGCCCGGCTCGTAATCAAAACGCAAGATGCGGAACACCGTACGGCGGTTGGCCTGGTGCGCGCGTTCCTTTTCGTCCTCCGTGCGCATCTTGGCGATGTCCGCATCAGAAATGAGCAAACGCTCCTTGCCGTGCCCTACTGCAACCAGGCGATCGCGGGCGACACCTCGGCTGATCAGGTAGTCCACACAGGTCTGGGCACGCTTCTGCGAGAGCTCCTTGTTGTAGCTCGCGTTACCACGGCTGTCTGTATGGGACTCGAGCTGCACCACGAAAGTTTCGTTGCGCTCCATGATGCTCAACAGGTAATTCAACGAATCTGCGCTGTTGACTTCATCATTGATGAGTAACGCCGACTCATTGAAAGGATAGAGTACCAATGGCATATCGTATTCCACGTCCAACACCACTTCCTTCATCGGGAATTCTCGCGTCATCGTGGTGCTGTTGCTCAAACCAACCGTAGAGAATCGATCACCGGTCACGATGTAGCCTTCGTACTTAACCTCGACATCGTAGGTAGTGTTGTTCTTAATTTCCTTATCACAAAGCGCGAACGTACCGTCCCCGTCTGCTGTGACGGTGAAGGAATCGCCATTGGATCCATTGATGGTAACCGTGGCACCAAGTGGGTTGCCTGTGTAGGAATCAAAAACGTCGCCTTGGTAGCAGAATTCCATTTCCGGCAGACGGAACGAATAGAGGTCATCCTTCCCCTTTCCGCCTGGACGGCTGGAAGTGAAGATTCCTGCGTCCTGATTGTCCTTGAAAATCATGCTGAAGTCGTCCCCTGAACTGTTGATCGGGTAAGGCATCGGTTCGGCTTTTTCAAATTGCATCGTGCCCTCAGCAGGGAGCGCGCGAACGATGTCCAAGCCACCCATTTTACCGAGTGTTGAAGAGGCGTAGTACAAAGCCCCATCGTAGCGCATCGCAGGGAACATCTCGTCACCTGCTGAATTCACATTGGGCCCCATGTTGACGGGCTCACCGAATGTGTCCTCCTTTTCGTCGTAAGCGACATACCAAATGTCTTTGCCTCCGAACCCTCCATCCATGTCCGAGACGAACATCAGGAAGTCGTTGTCTACGGTAAAGCACGGATGGCCCACTTGAGAACTGTCATCGTCATCGCGGTTGATCAACTCAATCACCTCCGAGGGGCCGTACTTGTTGCCCATGGAGCTCGAGCGGTAAATGTCGCATGCGTATGAATTGTCGTCGTCGGAGATGCACCGCGTGAAGTAAATGGAGCGGTACTTCTTATCAAACGTTACCGTGCCCTCGTTGTACTCCGTGTTGATGGTGGAATTCAAGGGCTCTGGCGTGCTCCAATTGTCTTTTTTGTCTTGTTCAGCCGTAAACAAGTCCATGTAGCGTTGGCCGGTAATCGGATCTTCACCTGAACCGGTGGACGACTCACGTGAAGAAGCGAAAACGATGGCATCCGCTTTCTTCGATGCAAAACCTGCACCGTAATCATAGCTAGTTGAATTCAAACGGAGCAGGTTGTCCACGATGTAACGGCTCGATGGCTCCATCAACTCAAGGGCGTCGTTGTCCGCTTGTTCGATCATTGCATCTGCCACTGATGGGTCACCGCCGTTCTCTTTGTACGTGATGTACCATTCAATGGCTTCGTCAAATTCCTGTTGCATGGACATGGCTTGTCCGTAGTGCAAGTAGACGTCTGGATTGTCCGAGCCGTAACGCAGACCGATGGCCTTGTCGTACCACTCCTCGGCGCCTGTCGGCTCCATCAACTTCATGAAGCTCTCCCCTGCCATGTAGGCAATGCGGCCTTTTTCATCGATGTCCTTGACCTTGGGGTAGGCCTTGATGTACTCTTGCAGGGACGTGCTGTACGCGCCTCGAGCGTACGATTGATCGGCCTCTTCAGCGAGCTCGCTTTGGGCAGATACGAATCCGAAGGTGAAGAACATGAGCAAACCGAGAAGGCCGGTTCGCTTCCAACTTGCTTGCAGGTAGTTGTGCATTTCCAAACGCTTTAATTCAATTCCCGAATGTAAGGCAAAGTGACCATTCGCGGACTCACATCCCCGAAAAACGTCCAACAGAAAACGGCCAGGATTGCTCCCAGCCGTTTCCTATCGAAAGTGCTTACCGCGAATTAGCGGGTGAACAACAATTCAGAGAACTTCGGCAACGGCCAGTCGGCGTCGTCCACCAAGGACTCGAGCTTGGCGCAGATCTCAGCCGCGGCATCCATGCTCGGTACCACCTTTTCAGCGAAGGCTTTGGCGCTAGCCAAGGCGTCTTTCGCCGACTCCGCTTTGTCGTGAATCGCTTCCATGTTGGCCGCAGCTGCGTACAAATCTTGAATGAGTTGGCCGGCCTCTTTCACCATTTCAATTTGTGCTCCGGAGAACTTAGCCGCCTGCTTACCGAGTACCGAGTTTAGTTGCTCCACGTTGGTGAGCAAACCGTTTTGGTAACGGATGGCCGCAGGCAGCACGGAATTCTTGCACATGCCGAGGAGCACGCGGTACTCGATTTGCCGCTTCATGATGTAATTCTCGAGCTCAACTTCCACACGGGCTGCGAGTTCCTCTTTGCGCAAAACGCCGAGGTCTTCGAAGAGCGAAACCACTTCTTTGCGGCTAAATACCGCGAGGGCTTCAGGCGTGGTGCGGAGGTTCGACAACCCGCGCTTTTTCGCCTCCTTCACCCATTCGTCGGAGTATCCATTTCCTTCAAATCGGATAGCCTTGCTTTCTGCGATGAGCTTTTGCAATTCCTTCAAAATGGCGTCGTCCTTCTTGTCTCCGCCTGCGATGCGCGCGTCCACTGCGGCCTTGAAGTCGTTCAATTGCTCGGCAACGATTGTGTTCAACACGGTCATCGGCACCGCGCAGTTGGCGGTGCTGCCTACCGCACGCAATTCGAACTTGTTCCCGGTGAAGGCGAATGGAGAGGTGCGGTTCCGATCGGTATTGTCGAGCAACACTTCAGGAATGCGGCCGATTTCCAATTTCAGCGCGGTCTTGTCTTCAGGCGTCAACTTGCCAGCCTTGATGCTGGTCTCGAGCTCATCGAGAAGCGAAGACAGTTGCGAACCGATGAAGGCGCTGATGATGGCCGGAGGTGCTTCGTTGGCCCCCAAACGGTGGTCATTGCCCACCGATGCGATGGCCGCGCGGACGACATCTGCACGCTTGTGCAACGCCGCGAGCGTGTTGACGAAGAACGTCAAGAACCGCAGATTCGTCTTGGGATTGTTACCCGGCTTCAACAAATTGACCCCAGTATTGGTACCGAGGGACCAGTTGTTGTGCTTGCCTGAGCCGTTGAGCCCTGGGTAGGGCTTTTCGTGCAAGAGCACGCGGAAGTTGTGCTTGCGAGCCACCTGCTCCATCACCTCCATGAGCAAGAGGTTGTGGTCGTTTGCGAGGTTGGCCTCTTCAAACACAGGCGCGCACTCAAATTGGTTGGGCGCTACCGCGTTGTGACGCGTCGTGACAGGAATGCCCAGCTTGTGGCACTCCAATTCAAACTCTTTCATGTACGCCGTGGCACGTGCAGGAATGCTACCGAAGTAGTGATCGTCGAGTTGTTGTCCCTTGGCAGGTGCCGCGCCGAACAACGCGCGACCAGCCATCTGCAGGTCAGGTCGCGCGGCGTGCAAGGCCTTGTCCACCAAAAAATATTCCTGCTCCCACCCCAACGTTGCCACCACCTTGGTGATGTTCTTGTCGAAGTACTGGCACACCGACGTTGCCGCTTCGTCCACCTTTGCCAATGCCTTCAGCAACGGGGTTTTGTTGTCCAATGCGAAGCCGGTGTAGCTGATGAAAATAGTAGGGATGCACAACGTATTTTCCCATACGAACGCAGGTGAAGTCGGGTCCCACAAGGTGTAACCGCGGGCTTCGAACGTATTGCGAATGCCTCCGTTCGGGAAGGAACTGGCATCGGGTTCTTGCTGAACCAACAGCGAGCCGTCGAACTTTTCAATCACGCGGCCATCCGAAGTGGGCGAGATGAAACTATCATGCTTTTCGGCCGTTGCTCCCGTGAGCGGCTGGAACCAGTGCGTGTAGTGCGTCGCACCGCGTGAAATCGCCCACTCTTTCATGGCTGATGCCACCTGATCCGCAATGGCTCGGCTGATCGAGGTGTGGTTTTCCATGGCATCCACAATGCTGTCGCACGCCTCATCAGTCAGGTACTCCCGCATCATGGTGAGGTTAAACACGTTCTCTCCGTAGTAATTGGAGATCTTGTTGTCCGGGCGCTCGA
>CAXREW010000214.1:0-4518 GCA_964229455.1 Flavobacteriaceae bacterium
GAAGCGTGCAAGCGGGGCAAGCCCAGTGCGCAGCGGGAGGTGTACGCGCGCTTTAGCCCCATGATGTTTGCCGTGGCGCTCCGTTACACGAATGGACGGGCCGACGCGGAAGACATTTTGCAAGAGGCCTGGATCAAGGTGTTCCGCCACATCAAGTCGTTCAGCGAGCACAACAGTTTCGAAGGTTGGCTGCGGCGAATCGTCGTGAATACCGCGATTACCCACTACCGCCGGAACCAAAAACACGCTTTTCAGCTCGATGTGGATGAGGTCCATGCAACCCCTGCGGACTTGGAAGCGTTCAAGGAATTGGATTTCACTCGAGAAGAACTGGCAACTGCCATTGCGCAGCTGCCGAAAGGATATGGAATGGTGTTCAACATGTATGTAATCGAAGGGTACAAGCACAAAGAGATTGCCGAGCAATTGGGAATCGATTTGAATACGTCCAAGAGCCAGTTGAGTCGGGCCCGGAAGTATTTGCAAGGCATCCTCGAGAACATGTCAAAGCGAGCACAGAAGGCATAAAGCAGAAGCGATGAAAGCAGAAGAATTTGATCAGTACGTCCGCGCTCAGTTCGAAAATGAAACCGTTGCGCCCCCGGCCAACCTCGAAGGTGCCGTGTTTGCCACCCTTGCGTCGGAGAACCGAAAGCGCCGCCTTGTGGCCGCTGCTGCGATTGGTATGGTCGTCACTGCCTGGGTCACGGCGTTGTGGTTGAATGCTCCTGAACCCGTCCAGCTTGAGGGAATGGAATCCGCACCAACCGAGACCGTCGTTCCTGTTCTTGTGGAGCCCGGCGTAGCGGTTGAACCTCCGCCGGCGCCCGCCGAATCTTCAGCCCCCATTGAGCCTGCACCAAGCCCGGAGCCCAAGGCTTCAGCAGCGGCCGCCAGCCCAGTGTTGGCTCAGCCAATCACATCTGCACCTGCAGCTATGGATGAAGTGACTGCACGTGTCTTGTCAGGTGTTGAACAGGAGGCCGATGTTCAGCCGCAGCTTCAGCAGCTTGAGGGTGAGAAATGGGTCTTGCCAGCGACCGTCACCGTCAAAGATTAACTTTCGGGCATGCGCTGTGCCCGCCTCTTGGTTTGTTTGTTTGCCGTGCTTGCTCCTTGTTGGGCGAGTGCCCTTGGGCCAGTTGCACAAGATTCCATTGTCATCGATGGGGTGATTCTTGATGTGGAGGCCCAAGTCCGGTTTGATAGCCTTCTGACCGATTCACGGAACACAATGGCGACTTTTCAAGCAGCTTGGACTGTCAATGCCTTCTTAGGGGGCGGACGGGCAGCTCCGGGTTGGTGGAACTGGAGTGGTCGTCCCGACGTCAATTTTCAATGTTCGGCTGAGTTGTTGCGATTTCCCACACAGCTGGATCGCCGCCAACGCCGCCAATGGCAAGGTCACGTGGATGTCGGTGTCATGATTGCCTCGCTGGTTTCCATCGATGATACTGCCTTTCCCGATTCGTTGATTGGGTTTTTGCCGGCGACGGCAACGGATCCCCTTCGCATGGTCACGTCCCAGCAATTCGACATTGGCACCGAAACAGATACCCTGGATGCAGTGACGGGCCGAACGGTCACTACGGCACCTTTTGCCTCGGTGGGGTTGGACGCTGTGCTCAGCGAATGGCAGTTCGGAATTGCAGGTGGGGTACGTTACCGCGCGCAGTCTGTGCAAGATCGGCCGGTATTCAATTTGCCTGCGCTTGAAGAGGTAGCGTTTGTCCCGGGGATTCAACGAAACCCGGGGGTCGAACCGATGGTCCAATTCAGAATTGCTTACCAACAGGAGCGCTCTCCGTGGACATTCCAGTTGACGGGTCTCTGGATATCGGAGGCGCCGCAGAACCATTGGTGGGGCGCCGGCGTTAAATACGCTGCATGGTAAGCAGTTCGCGTGCATGGCAGTATCTTGTAACACATGAAAAACCATTTCACCCTTTTTGACTTCCGGTTGTTGCCCGTCCTGCTTCTGTGCACATGGGCCTTGACAGCGTCTGGACAGCAGGTGGTGAACGGAAGCTTTGAATCCCTCACAGCATTGCCCACCACCACGGGCCAGTGGAACCTCGTACCGGGTTGGCTGGGCACGGGCAGCTCCGAGAATACGCCGGATGCATTTCACATCCAAGGAGCGGGCGGAGGAGACTTGCCTGAAACCCCTGTTGCAATGGTGTCGCCCAATCAAGGAATGGCCATTGCGGGCTTCATGGCCACGGGAGTGGAGGGAACCAACCGACGCGAATACATCACCGGGACCTTTGCGCAGCCTCTCGAACCGGGAGCCGCCTATCGATTCACATTCCGAATGACCAATGGGGAGCGGACGGCGTTCTCACAAGCGGGGCTTGGGGTCAGCAAATTGGGGATGCATTTTTCGATGGGGCCGTTGCAGCAAATCGGCGCTGCACCACTAAACGAAACCCCTCAGTTTGAATTGACGCCAGTCTTTTACAGCCGAGAATGGGAAACCATTTCGTTCACTTTTGTTGCGCAAAGTGCCTGGACGTGCTTCACTTGGGGTGCTTTCGGTTCGGATGCGGACCGCACCATCACCATCAGCGAGGGAGAGTCGCCGACCATGGCGTATTGCTTTGTGGATGCGTTTGAAATTGCCTTGGACGAGGAGGGCATTGCCGTGGACGAGGAGGAGGTGAAAGGCCCCACAAGCAAGCCCACCACAGTGAATTTGGAAGAGGACCCTTCGTGGTTCGTGCCCAATGCCTTCACACCGAATGACGACGGAGAAAACGACGTCTTCGTGCCGGTATGGAACAACGTCGAACTGAAGCGATTTGAAGTCTTCTCGCGTTGGGGCGAGAAAGTCTACGCCTTGACCTCCAACACGGCGGACGGATGGGATGGAACCACTTCCAATGGCAAGGATGTCGAACCGGGTACCTACGTTTGGCAGGTGGATCTAATCGACGTGGACGGCAAGACCATTTCGAAGTCCGGTGCCATCACCTTGATTCGCTGATTCGATTCGAACCATGGTTCACAGCTACCCCCAGCGTGACATCCTACCGTTCGGAAGTGCGGCTTCCGATTGGTGCAACCATCCCGCAGCGCTGCAATCTTTCTGGCCCTATCCTGGCAATTCAAAAGGCATAGCTGAAGCCATAGCCGCACGAGGCGCGGTGGACCTTCCTCGTCGAGAACAAACGGCGATTTGCATCCGCAGGCAGTATGCCGAAGTCGGCATCGTACCGCCGGAGGGCTTGAAAGCTTTTGCTCAAGGGGCCGAAGTGGTTACCGCAGGGCATCAACTCCAGGCGGGTGGAGGCCCGGCCTTTTTTCACTACAAAATCCTGTCCGCTCTGCGATGGGCGGCGCAACTTCGGGCCACAGGTACGCCGGCGATTGCGGTGTTTTGGATGGCGTCAGAAGACCACGATTTTGAAGAGATTTCCCGAACGCATGCGCCGGACGGGGCATCGTTTGAATGGACGCCCGAGCGCATGGAGCAAGCCCCTGTGGGACGCATCACGTGGGATACTCAAGCAGAAAAGGCGTGGCAGGCTTGGTGTCAAGCGACACTGCAATCCGCGGGTGCCGTCCACGATCAATCGATGCCCCTGGCGCACCGCGTGCGGCATTGGTTGAATGAGTGGTTCGGAGATGAAGACCTTGTGGTCATCGATGGGGATGATGCTGAGCTGAAAGCTTCAGCATACGCGATTTTTGCGGCGGAGTGGAACGGTGATGGTGTGGCGCCAGCCCTTCAAACGGCCCAAGCGGAGTACGAAGCCAAGTGGTCATCTGCCCCGCTGCAGGTACGGGACAACAACCGGTTCGTGTTGGAGGCGACTGATCTACGAATGCGAGCCGATCGATGGCTCGATGCGCACGGTGCGGATGCTGTCCAGAATTTGCGCCCGGAACAACTGAGCCCCAATGCATCCTTGCGTCCGATGTACCAGGAATTTGTGCTCCAAAGCGCGGCCTTCGTGGGCGGACCGTCTGAGGTGGGGTATTGGTTGATGCTGGGGGAGGCCTTTCGACGGCATCGAATCCCACATCCGGCCTTGGTGGTGCGTGACGGTGCTTTCGTACACGACCATCGTTCCTTGAAGGCAGCCGAGGCATGCGGTTGGACACCGCAACAGCCGGCATTGACCGGCGACGCTGCGGTGGCGACATGGGCGGACAAGCAATTGCGTGGCAACGGTGAATTGGACCGGGCCTTTGAGGCGTGGTCCGAGGCCTTGATTGCCCATGCCGAAGGCGTACCGGGGGATGCGGTGCCGACTACCCGTGCGGCCTTGACCAAAATGGAAAAGGAGTTGGTGCATGTCCAAAAGAAGTGGCGGAAGATGCTGCGGCAACAGCGCGCTGAAGAAGCAGGAGCCATCCGCAGCGCATTTGAACATTGGTCGTGTCCGAAGGGCAAGGGGCAAGAACGCCACCTCAGTGCGTTGCCATGGATGGAAGCCGCAGGAGGAAGGGAGGTATTTGTGAAAATGTGGTACAAGGCGCTCGAAGGCGCGAACGAGCCGCAATTTTTGGTCT
>CAXREW010000215.1:0-2097 GCA_964229455.1 Flavobacteriaceae bacterium
CGATGTCATCTGCAGAACGCGCACAATCCTTGGCTTTTGTGGCGAGTACGCCACCGCGGACCAGCCAGCTTCGCGTGGTCGAGGTGCTCAACCTCGCGGCTTCCACTGACGAACGCGTCGCAGAGGTGTTGGCCCAATATGGTGACTTGGCATGGGCCCAGCAGCGCATGGACGCGCTTAGTGATGGACAGGCGCAACGTGTGATGTTCGCTCGGGCGGTGTTGCAAGGAACGCCGTGGATTTTCATGGACGAGCCCACGGCTTTCTTGGAGGTGCCAAGCCGAAGAGCATTCTGGTCGCGCGCGGTTGAAGCGACCGGGCAGGGGACCACACTTGTGTTGGCGACGCATGATTACGAGCAGTTGGCGGGCGAGATTCAACCAAGTTCTGTTCACCTCATTGAGGCCAGGAACATCATTTCGCTCGACCCGGAGGAAACGCCGTCGCAATGGACCAAACGAATGGAGCGTTGATTTGAAAACATTGGCGCCCTGAGAGCGTTTAACAGGGACGTCAGCGGTTAAATTTACGCCGCACACCAACCGTAGACCTCACGTTCATGCCTTCCATCGGTCGAATGCTTTTCCTATTTGCCTTCATGGCGTCGCTTTTGTTCGCCATCGAATGGTTGGCTTACCGGTTGGTGGAGCGTCAATGGCGTGAAGAACCATCGTGGGTGTTGATCAAAAGGACGTGGGTGCTAACGGCGGTGGTGATTTGGTTGGCATTCATTGTGAACGGGTTTGTCTGGCCGACTTGGCGGGTGACCCATCCCCGTCTATTATCGGTAATGTCAGTTTCGTTTTTCGTGGTGTTCGTACCGAAACTGATTTTGGCTGGATTTGAGGTGCTGGAGCTTATTCGAGGTGGGACAGCATGGGGAGTGAATCAGTTGACGCAATCCTCGAGTCCGATTTCTCGGAAGACGTTTCTCACCCAAACGGGAGTGGCCCTTTCAGGAGCGACTTTCCTGAGCTTCCTCCACGGCGTTACGTGGGGCAAATACGCCTTTCGGACCGAGCGCCAAAGCATCCCAATCAAAGGACTTCCTGACGGATTGAGCGGTCTCAAAATCGTTCAGATTTCCGATGCGCACCTTGGGAGCTTCGCGAACACCCCGAAGCCTGTGCTTGATGCGCTGGAAGGAATCAATGCTCTTGAACCAGATCTCATTCTCTTTACAGGTGATCTGGTGAATACACATGCGGATGAAGCGGAAGCTTGGATTCCGGCATTCAAGGCGCTTCGCGCTCGATTCGGAAAGTTTTCCATCATGGGCAACCATGACTACGCGGATTACGGGCCATTCGAAGATTGGGAGCGTGAGGCGAGCAGGGAACGTTTGAAAGCGATTCATGCTGAAATGGGGTTCAACTTGATGCTCAACACCCACGAACGCATCGAACGCAATGGATCGGAGTTGGTCCTGTTAGGCGTTGAGAATTGGGGAAGTGGTTTTCGCAAAAACGGCGACTTGATCAAGGCCATGCAGGGAAGCGGATGCGACGCATTACCAACAGTTTTGATGAGCCACGATCCAACGCACTGGGAAGAGAAGGTCATGGATGGGAAAGCTCCGGTGGAATTGACCCTCAGCGGCCACACGCACGGCATGCAAATGGGCATTGAAATTCCGTGGCTTGGAGTCAAATGGTCACCGAGCAAATGGCGCTATCGCCGATGGGCGGGATTGTATGAGGAGGGAGGACAGTACCTGCACGTGAACCGCGGCTTCGGTGTCCTCGGATTCCATGGACGAGTAGGCATGCCACCGGAGATCACGCTGATGGAACTGGTTCAAGCGTAGCGAGCGCTGTCAATGCCGCACGGTCCGTATACTTGCACTAAACCAAACACTTGCCATGTCAGACGACAAAAAAGTCATTTTTAGTATGCACCGGGTGAACAAAGTCACCCCTGCTGGTAAGCACATCCTCAAAGACGTCACCCTCGGGTTTTACTACGGTGCCAAAATTGGCATCCTCGGTGCAAACGGCGCCGGTAAATCCACGGTCATGCGCATCATCGCGGGCCTCGATGAAGCCTACACAGGAGACGTTACTTGGTCGCCTGGTTTGAGTGTGGGGTACCTTTCCC
>CAXREW010000216.1:0-3374 GCA_964229455.1 Flavobacteriaceae bacterium
GCACCCAATGCTTCAGCGCCCATGCCGAACCCAACAACGATGGGAGCGATGATGGTGATGGCGCCTGGCAACATCATTTCACGCAAAGCTGCCTGGGTGGAAATGTCCACGCACTTGCCGTATTCCGGTGTGCCCGTACCTTCCATGATGCCGGGGATTTCTTTGAACTGACGACGTACTTCCTTTACCATTTCCATGGCTGCCTTGCCCACACTGTTCATGGCCAATGCCGAGAACACAACGGGCACCATGCCACCAATAAAGAGGGCCGCCAAGACTTTCGCCTTGTAGATGTTGATGCCGTCGATGCCGGTGAAGGTCACGTAGGCAGCAAACAACGCGAGGGCCGTCAAGGCTGCAGAAGCGATGGCAAAACCCTTACCGATCGCAGCTGTCGTGTTTCCAACGGAGTCGAGGATGTCTGTACGCTCACGCACTTCGTCCGGCAACTCGCTCATTTCAGCAATACCGCCTGCATTGTCTGCAATCGGGCCAAACGCGTCGATGGCGAGCTGCATGGCCGTCGTGGCCATCATCGCACACGCAGCGATGGCTACGCCATAGAATCCGGCAAACTCATAAGCGCCCCAGATAGCACCTGCGAAGAGCAGGATGGGTCCGAACGTCGAGATCATGCCCGTAGCAAGACCAGCGATGATGTTGGTCGCTGCACCGGTAGAAGACTTTTGAACGATATCCAAGACGGGCTTCTTGCCGAGGCCCGTGTAGTATTCAGTCATGTAGCTGATGGCGCCGCCAACAACCAAACCGACCAATACGGCATAGAATACCTGGATGCTGCCGAACGTGCGGCTGCCTTCTCCGAAGAACTCCAGGGTCAACTGATCGGGGAGCATGGTGTCAAGCAAGAAGTAGCAAGCACTGGCGGTGAGCAAAATGCTGCCCCAGTTGCCGCGGTTCAATGCTGCCTGAACTTCTGCCTCCTTGCCGTCATTACCGACGCGGATGACCTGCGCTCCGAGGATGGAGAAGATGATGCCGAGGGCAGAGATGACCAAGGGGAGCAACATGGTGGAGATGCCATACGCGCTGTAGTCGTAAGAGGCGCCCATGTCACGGATGACGTAGTTGCCAAGCACCATGGCAGCCAAAACGGTTGCGACGTATGAGCCGAACAAGTCAGCACCCATGCCTGCCACGTCACCTACGTTGTCACCCACGTTATCGGCGATAGTCGCTGGGTTACGGGGGTCATCTTCGGGGATACCGGCCTCGACCTTACCTACCAAGTCAGCGCCGACGTCTGCGGCCTTTGTGTAAATGCCGCCGCCTACACGGGCGAACAAAGCGATGCTCTCTGCACCGAGTGAGAAACCGGCGAGGGCTTCCAACAAGATGGTGAAGGACTCCACATTGCCACCGGCGTAGTCCACGCCGAGAATGCTCGTCTGGAAAAGGAGGATAAACAAGGCACTGAGTCCGAAGACGGCCAAACCGGCTACGCCCAATCCCATGACCATGCCACCTGTGAAGCTGACCTTCAAGGCTTGGCTCAAGCTGGAGCGAGCCGCTTGAGTTGTGCGTACGTTGGCTTGGGTCGCGATGCGCATGCCGATGTTACCGGCCAATGCGGAGAACACCGCACCAATGACAAAAGCAACAATGATGAACCAGTGCGTGGTTTCAACCAAGCTGGCCACCAAACCGAGCAATGCTCCGGCGATTACGACGAAGATGGCGAGGATGCGGTACTCCGCACGGAGGAAGGCCAATGCACCTTCGTGAATGTGGTTGGCGATTTCAGCCATTCGGGCTTCGCCGGCGTCTTGCTTGCGAACCCAAGCAGCCTGCACGGCCATGACGAGCAATCCCAAGATGGCGATTGCCGGTACTGAATAAAGCAGCGTTTGATCCATAATTGATTGTGTATGCGCGGTTTCGCGCTCTTGTTTCGGGTTAATTTTTCAGCTTACGCGACGTAAGCTACGCTTTTTACCGCCTCCATGATGTCCTTCACTTGTGGAAGGGCCTCGTCGATGAGAGGAGGAGAGAATGCGAAAGGAGTGTCGGACTGGCACAACCGGACGACCGGTGCGTCCAAGTAGTCGAACGCGTTGCGCTGAACGCGGTAAGCGACTTCCGAGCTGATACTGGCCACTGGGAAGCTTTCTTCAACGATGACCAAGCGGTTGGTTTTCTTGATGCTCTCAATGATGGTGTCCAAATCCAGCGGGCGAATGGTCACCAGATCGATGATCTCGACTTCGATGCCTTCCTTCGCCAATTCGTCAGCGGCCGCGTGAACGGTCTTCAGGATTTTACCGAAGGACACAATGGTCACGGCATCGCCCTTGCGGCGGATGTTGGCTTTGCCAATGGGCACCAAAAATTCACCTTCCGGAATCAAGCCCTTGTCCCCATACATCTTTTCGCTCTCCATGATGAGAACTGGATCGTCATCGCGGATGGCGGACTTCAGCAATCCTTTCGCTTCATAAGGCGTGAAGGGAGTAACCACTTTCAAGCCTGGAATCGATGCGTACATGGATTCGAAGGATTGGCTGTGGGTAGCTGCCAACTGCCCTGCCGTTCCGTTTGGACCGCGGAAGACGATGGGTACGTTGTATTGACCTCCGCTCATCTGCAGCATTTTCGCTGCGTGGTTGATGATTTGGTCAGCGGCCAAAATCGCGAAGTTCCACGTCATGAAGTCGACGATGGGGCGGAGGCCATTCATGGCCGCACCGACAGCGATGCTGGCAAAACCGAGGTCGGCAATTGGCGTGTCAATAACACGTTCAGGACCAAACTCGTCGAGCATTCCTTTCGACGCTTTGTATGCGCCGTTGTATTCGGCGACTTCTTCCCCCATCAAAAAGACGTTCTTGTCCCTTCGCATTTCCTCACTCATGGCCTCAGCCACGGCTTCTCTGAATTGTACCTCGCGCATGCGTTTCTACTTGAATTGGTCGGCAAAGATAAGTCAACAAATAAAGCAAAGAAACCCACGCCCGATGCCGAGAAAAAATCTATGCATGCATAGGAAATTTCTGTCGATTTTGGTCGGCAACTTCCTACCTTTGAAGCATGAAATTACTTGTCTGCATTAGCCAAGCGCCCGACACGACAAGTCGCATCGCGTTCACAAAAGAAGACCGCGAGTTCGACTCCAACGGGGTGCAATACATCGTCAATCCCTACGATGAATGGTATGCGTTGGTACGCGCCATTGAATTGAAGGAACAGCAAGGCGGTTCCGTGACCACCATTACGGTCGGCGGGGCGCAATGCGATCCAACCATCCGCAAGGCCTTGGCCATCGGCGCGGACGATGCCGTGCGCATCGACAGTGAGCCCACGGATGCCATGCAGGTGGCGCGCCTCATCGCAGGATACGCCAACGGCAAAGACTA
>CAXREW010000217.1:0-2453 GCA_964229455.1 Flavobacteriaceae bacterium
GTCCCGAGCATGTCTTGGCCCACCGGTGGTCGGCATGGGAGGGAGATGTATTGGAGTTGGGCCATGAGGATCGCTGCCAGTGGATGCGCGACCTCGGTGTCAATGTGGGGCTGACTATACGCACCCCAATCATCCCTGAAATTGCACTGCACGGGCAAGGGCGCTTCGATGCGGCTCTGGAGGATTCGACCATGGCGGTGGCCATTGATGCGTGGGCGTATGCTGGATACCTCACGGTAGCATGCGAATTGGACAACTTGACCATCCGTTTGCATGCAGGCGCTTGCAGCGCTGTTGCAGAAGGCACGGCTGGCTCGGTATCGCTGTTCGCATCGGGGTTGTCTGGGGTCAATGCGGGAGCTTTGCGCTCTGAGCGAGCGTTTGTGAACCAGTCTGCACACCCTCCGTTGCACTTCCAGGCTACGGAATACGCGTATGTTGAACTGAATAGCCATAGCAATGTGGTTGGTCGGCTTCCCGAACCGTTGGAATACCAGGTGGTTCGCAATGGGAGTGGAGACTTGATCTGGGAGGATTGAACATGTCCATTTCTGTCGGGGTTGATGTAAATTGTTGACCTATTCTTTACCATGGCCCAGAACCTATTCCGCATGGCTGCATTGGGTGTCCTCCTCGGGACCTGTGCAGTTCCTCTTTCCTTGGCGCAGCAAACCCTTCAGGATGTGCCAACCCAAGTCAATGAAAGTAAATTCAAGCAGCTCGGCCAAGAGTTGCCGACGCCGAACGTTTACCGCACAGCGAGCGGAGCACCCGGGCATGAGTATTGGCAACAACAGGTGGATTATAACATCCAAGTTACCTTGGACGATGAAAACCAGCGCATTGATGGAGAAGAGCGGATTCTCTACAAGAACAACAGCCCCGATGAGTTGCGTTACCTGTGGTTGCAGCTTGACCAAAACGTTCGTGCGTTGGACAGCGATAGTTACAAGATTCGGGAATCCCGCATAAACGAACGAAGCAGCTTCGGTTCGATTCAAGGCCTCGAGCCTTCGTTCGACGGTGGATTCAAGATCCAGTACGTCGGGGATGAAACCGGCAAGCCGCTGAAGTACACCATCAACAAGACGATGATGCGCATCGATTTGCCGAGTCCGCTCAAGCCCGGCGGAACATTCGTGTTCGATGTGGCTTGGTGGTACAACATCAACGACCGCATGAAGGACGGCGGCCGCAGCGGCTACGAGTACTTTGAGGACGAAGACAACTACCTCTACACCATCGCGCAATTCTACCCCCGATTGGTGGTGTACATGGACAACGAGGGCTGGCAGAACAAGCAATTCTTGGGCTCTGGAGAATTCACGTTGAATTTTGGCGATTATCACGTAGAAATCACGGCACCTACAGATCATGTTGTGGCTTCAACCGGTGTCTTGAAAAACGAGAAAACCGTTCTGACCCCCACGCAGCGGAAACGCTTGCAGCAGGCGCGCAAGACCTATGACCAGCCTGTTATGATTGTCAACGAGGAGGAGGCGCGAACGGCTGAGCAAGGAAAGCAATCGGGAACCAAGACCTGGATTTTTGATGCGGAGAATGTGCGTGATTTTGGCTGGGCTTCCAGCAGAAAGTTCATCTGGGATGCGATGGCGGTCAAGGTGGGCAACAAGTCGCCGCTCGCCATGAGTTTTTACCCCAAAGAAGGCAACCCATTGTGGGAACAGTATTCCACCAAGGCGGTGGCACAAACGCTCAAAACCTACTCGAAATTCACCATTGACTACCCCTATCCGGTGGCCATCTCCGTGCACACGAAGTGGATTGGTATGGAATACCCGATGATTTGTTTCAACGGCGGACGTCCTGAACCGGACGGCACGTACACGGAGCGCACCAAGATTGGGATGATTTCGGTCATCATTCATGAAGTGGGGCACAATTTCTTCCCCATGATCATCAATTCGGATGAGCGCCAATGGACCTGGATGGACGAGGGGTTGAACACGTTTGTGCAGTACTTGACGGAGAAGGAATTTGACCGCGATTATCCGACCCGTCGAGGCGCAGCGAGGGACATTCGCAATTACATGGGCGGTGACAAGTCACGAATCAGTCCCATCATGACCAACTCAGAATCGATCTACCAATTTGGCAACAACGCTTACGGCAAACCCGCTACTGCGCTGAACATTCTGCGGGAGACGGTCATGGGCCGCGAACTGTTCGATTACGCGTTCAAAGAATACTCTCGTCGTTGGGCATTCAAGCACCCGTCACCGGCGGATTTCTTCCGCACCATGGAGGATGCTTCCGGCGTGGACTTGGACTGTTTCTGGCGCGGATGGTTCTATTCTACGGATCACGTGGACATTGCCCTCGACGACGTTAAGTGGTACCAAATCGACACCCAAGATCCTGAGGTTGAAGCGGCGTTCGAACGAGCAGCAGCTGCAAGTGAGCCAGCGGACATCGCTTTGATTCGCGATGAG
>CAXREW010000218.1:0-3616 GCA_964229455.1 Flavobacteriaceae bacterium
TACGGCCGCAAGCGGTGGGCGTATTCCACCATTTATTCCATTTCCATCGGGGAAGGCGAATTGCTCACCACCCCCATGCACATGGCCAACCTTGCAGCGACGTTGGCCAACCGAGGGCATTACATCACACCCCATGCCGTCCGAGGCAGTGAAGGTATCGAACGGAAGGAGTCTGGTATTGCCGACCAACATTTCTATTCCGTCATCCGCGCCATGTCCACGGTGGTAACCGCCAACGATGGAACAGGCAAACGAGCGGCCACACCGGGTGTGGAAGTCTGCGGCAAAACAGGCACCGTTCAAAACCCCAACGGCAACCACTCGGTCTTCATCGCCTTTGCACCGGCCGACAACCCGCAAATCGCGCTCAGTGTTTACGTCGAAAACGCCGGGGCTGGAGGTGACTGGGCCGCCCCCATCGCCAGTTTGATGATCGAAAAGTACCTCCATCAGGAAGTGACCCAACGTGCCAAAGAGCAGCGCGTTCTCGCAGCGACCTACCCTTTCCCAGAACAACCCTTGTGAGAAGAACCGCCCCCATATCACAACGCATTGACTGGCTCACCGCAGGGTTGGTCGTCGCCTTGATGGTCATCGGGCTGTTCAACGTGGCCAGCGCCACGGCCGGCGCGAGCACGGTCGAGTGGTTTGATTTCAGTGGGAAACTTGGGAAGCAATTCATATGGGTAGCGGCGAGCCTGGTACTTGCCTTTCTATTGCTGGTCATCGAAGGAGAATTCTTCATCCGCACCTCGGTCATTCACTACGCCGTCAACATCCTGCTCCTGCTCGCGGTGTTGGCTGTGGGAAAACGCATTGGCGGGGCCAAATCATGGTTTTCATTCGGGGGCATCGGCATCCAACCTTCGGAGTTTGCGAAGACCGGTACCTCCTTGATGCTCGCTTGGATGCTCAGCCGGAACCAGGATCGGTTCAACCAATGGGGCTCGTTGTTCAAGGCGGTGGCCATCGTCTCCGTACCGGCGGCCCTCGTGCTACTGCAGCCTGACGCCGGGACCGTTTTGGTATTCACCGGGTTGATCCTCGTGTTTTACCGAGAGGGGCTCTCGGGCAATGTTTTGATTGCCGTACTCTGCGCGTTGCTCGTTACAATCGCGACCATCCTCAGTGGGGCAAGCACGGTGCATTACCCCGGAGCGGGTGAAGCCACTGGGGCTTGGATTCTGTGGGTCATTCTCCTCGCTTTAGGTGCCTTCTTATGGGCCACAGTGCCGCAGTGGACCGTACCTCGGAGACGCAAACGCACACGCCGAGCGGTGTTGTTCAGCTTTGCCGCCGCCCTCGTCCTATCGGCTGGACTGCAGTTTGGATTGGAGGAGGTGCTTCGCCCCCACCAGAGAGACCGAATCCACGTGTTGTTCGGCATTGATGTGGGCAATCCGGATGCAGATTACAACATCCGCCACGCCAAAGCGGCCATAAGCTCGGGCGGCGTCACGGGGAAAGGATTCCTAAAGGGCCCCATGACCGCCTACGGTTTTGTACCAGAGCAAGAAACGGACTTCATTTTCTGCACCATTGGAGAAGAGTGGGGGTTGTTAGGGACATCGATAACGCTCCTCTTGTTTACGCTCTTGCTGCTGCGCATCCTCGCCTTGGCCGAGCGACAACGCAGTGATTTCACGCGAATCTATGCCTACGCCGTGGCCAGCATTCTGTTCATGCACTACGCCATCAATGTGGGCATGGTGCTCGGCCTAGCGCCCGTCATCGGAATTCCACTGCCCTTCATCAGCGCTGGAGGATCTTCCTTGACCGGATTTACCTTGCTCGTTTTCATCCTGTTACGGTTGGACGCCGAGCGATTTACAGTATTGCGTTAATCGATACATATACTACATTCATCGAATAAATCAATTAATTCACTTGATTTATAGGGTGAAAATTCGTATCTTTGAGCGTGCTTTGTTTAGAATGATATCTGAGACCCATTGTGTGCAGCAAACCTGTCGCAATGGGTTTCGTCATTTGGAACAAACAAGGCGAGCAAACCATTCAAACCTAGAACCCCGTGCCTCGTGTACGGGGTTTTTTGTTCAAAGGCCAAGCAGGACTTCCTCGGGGCTCTTACCGGTGAAGAGCAGACGCTCGGGTTGTTCAATCATCTCCTTGATGGCGTACAAGAATCCGACACTTTCCTTTCCGTCGATGATGCGGTGATCGTAGCTCAATGCCACGTACATGACTGGGCGTACCTCGACCTTGCCGTTGACCGCAACGGGGCGTTCTACGATGTTGTGCATGCCCAAAATGGCGCTCTGAGGCGGGTTGATGATGGGTGTTGACAACATAGACCCGAAGACACCGCCGTTCGTGATGGTGAACGTTCCGCCTTGCATTTCATCGATACCCAATTCGCCGTCTCGTGCCCGGATGGCCAAGCGCTTGATTTCGGCTTCAATCTGAGCCAAACTCATCGTCTCTGCGTTGCGAACAACGGGGACCATCAAGCCTTTCGGTGAGCTCACTGCGATGCCGATGTCAGCGTACTCGGGCAAGATGATTTCCTTGCCATCAATCATTCCGTTGACCGCTGGGAACTGCGCAATGGCGTGGGTGACAGCCTTGGTGAAGAAGCTCATGAAGCCCAGGCCAACGCCCTGTGCTTCCCGGAAAGCGTCCTTGTACTTCGCACGCAAATCCATGACCGGTTTCATGTCCACTTCATTGAACGTGGTCAGCATGGCCGTTTCGTTTTTGACCCCAACCAATCGCTCCGCCACCTTGCGGCGCAGCATGGACATTTTCTCCCGTCGCACCTCGCGCGATCCGCCCCATTGGGCTGCGGAAGAACCGTCAAATCCTGCGGCCAACGCGGCGAGGACGTCTTGCTTCAAAATGCGTCCGTCGCGTCCCGTGCCTTGAACCTGTGCGGCAGACAATCCACTCTCCGCCAGCATTTTCTTGGCAGCTGGAGAAGGATGTCCAGCAGCGTGGGTTGCTTTCGCGGCAGGAGCGGGTGCTGGGGCCGGCGCAGGAGCAGGTGCTGGGGCCGGTTCAGCTTCCGGAGCAGGTGCAGCCTTCTTCGCTGGAGCTTTGGCCGATGTGTCGATGAGACAGCACACCGCGCCCACTTCGATGGTGTCCCCCTCCTCTGCCTTCAGCGTGATGATTCCGGCCGCCTCAGCGGGAAGTTCGAGCGTGGCTTTGTCTGAATCCACCTCCGCACTGGCCTGGTCTTTTTCCACGTAATCGCCATCGGACACAAGCCAAGTAGCGATTTCCACTTCACTGATGGACTCTCCCGGACTCGGGACTTTCATTTCAAGTTGGGACATGATTCGTCGTGTGTATTGGAATGGACGTTAGCGTGCAATTAACAACGGAAGTCAACCGCATTGGGGCCGACACTCCATCTTTTCTTAACCGTTGGCATGCGAAAAAACCTCGTCGATGATGGCCGACTGGCGTTTGGCATGAACCGCCGAGCTGCCCGAAGCCGGACTCGCACTCAAACTGCGCGAAATCACGCTCAACGGAACCGAAGTGTAGTGCTGCAACATGAACGACCAAGCGCCCATGTTTTGGGGTTCCTCTTGAACCCAGATGCAATTGACGTCGGAGCCGTACTGCTGAACGACCGCATCCAATTCCG
>CAXREW010000219.1:0-5690 GCA_964229455.1 Flavobacteriaceae bacterium
TTCGCCACATCCTAGTCGATGTTAAAGGCAGAAAGGGCCTTGGTCGCCACGTTGTCTTCGTCTTTGAGGATGCTGAGCAACAGGTGTTCTGTACCAATCAAATTGGATTTGAAAATCTTCGCCTCGAGGTACGTGATTTTCAAAATTTTCTCTGCCTGCTTTACGAGGGGGATGTTGCCAGCTCCAACGGAAGAACCAGCCGTCGGCCGAATGCTTCCTTCCAATGCCTTACGCAACTTTTGCAAATCGACGTTCAACCCCTCCAAAATGCGCACTGCTGTTCCTTCTCCTTCCCGGATGATGCCCAACATGAGGTGTTCCACCCCGATGTAGTTGTGCCCTAATCGCAGCGCCTCTTCTCTGCTGTACGTGATCACGTCTTTTACCCTCGGCGAAAATTTAGCGTCCATGTTGCTCTATTTCTGTTTTTCTGTCTCTTCAGAAGGGACATTTCTGAAACCGTCCCTTCGACGTTTCTAAACTACAATCCCCATACAACAAACATCTTGCCAAGGGTATGGTTTATCCACAGCACATTGGGGAGTTTTGTGGGTAAGTGAAGGCGCCGAAAACCCGCTACAGGCGGATTGCCTGCGTATTTTCGTTAGCAGATTGAAAAGAGGCGAATTGCACCAAATTAGGAACCACTGACACGATGGCAGAAGGAGAAAAAATAGTCCAGATCAACATTGCGGAAGAAATGAAGTCGGCTTACATCGATTACTCGATGTCCGTCATTGTCTCCCGCGCACTACCGGATGTACGGGACGGGTTGAAGCCCGTTCACCGACGCGTGCTATATGGCATGCTCGATTTGGGCGTGCTTTCGAACAGAGCATACAAGAAGAGCGCAAGAATTGTAGGGGAGGTGTTGGGTAAATACCACCCGCACGGCGACAGCTCGGTGTACGACACCATGGTCCGTATGGCCCAAGACTGGTCGTTGCGTTACCCCATGGTCGACGGCCAGGGAAACTTTGGCTCCATTGACGGCGACAACCCCGCAGCAATGCGTTACACGGAGGCCCGTCTCCGCAAAATCGCTGAGGAAATGCTGGATGATCTCGACAAAGAGACGGTTGATTTCCGTCCCAACTTTGACGAGAGTTTGAACGAACCCACCGTCCTGCCTTCCAAGATTCCGAACTTGTTGGTCAACGGCGCCTCCGGCATCGCGGTCGGTATGGCCACCAACATGCCTCCTCACAACCTCAGCGAAGTGGTGGACGGTGCCATTGCCTATATCAATAACAGCGACATCACCGTTGACGAGCTTATGGAGCACGTGAAAGCACCGGATTTCCCAACCGGCGGTATCATTCACGGCGTTGAAGGTGTGCACGAAGCTTTCCATACAGGCCGCGGTCGCGTCGTGGTTCGAGGCCGCGCCCGCATCGAGGAAACCAAGACCGGGAGGGAGGTTATTATCGTCGAAGAAATTCCCTACCTCGTCAACAAGGCCGACATGGTTCGCAAGACCGCCGAGTTGGTCAACGACAAGAAAATCGAAGGCATCTCCGAAATCCGGGACGAGTCGGATCGTAAGGGGATGCGAGTCGTGTACGAAATCAAGCGCGATGCCATGGCTTCGGTTGTGCTCAACAAGCTGTACAAGTACACCGCACTACAAAGCTCCTTCTCAGTCAACAACATTTGCTTGGTCAAGGGCCGGCCTCAGTTGCTGAACCTACGCGGGCTTATCTCCAACTTCGTAGAGCACCGACACGATGTGGTCACGCGACGCACGCAATACGATTTACGCAAAGCACAAGAGCGTGCTCACATCCTGCAAGGCTTAATCATTGCCATCGACAACCTGGATGCGGTCATTGAATTGATTCGCGCCAGCGCAACGCCGGAAGAAGCGCGCAACAACCTGATGAACACGTTTGAGCTTTCTGAGGTTCAAGCGCGGGCAATCCTTGACATGCGCCTTCAAAAACTCACCGGCCTCGAACGCGACAAACTGCGTGCTGAGTACGACGAGCTCTTTGAGACCATTGCTGATTTGGAGGATATCCTAGCACGCGTGGAGCGACGAATGGAAATCATCACGCACGAATTGTTAGACGTCAAGGAACGCTTTGGTGACGAACGTCGTTCAGACATCGAGTTCAGCAGTGCCGACGTCCGCATGGAGGACCTGATCGCCGACGAACAAGTCGTCGTGAGCATCAGCCATGCTGGGTACATCAAGCGCACCCGATTGGCCGATTACCGGTCACAAAGCAGAGGAGGAGTGGGGTCCAAGGGGGCAACCACGCGCGATGAAGATTTCGTGGAACACATCTTCACCGCAACCAACCACAATTGGTTGCTCATCTTCACGGCCAACGGCAGGTGCTTCTGGATGCGCATCTTCGAAGGTCCAGAAGGGTCCAAAACATCGAAAGGCCGTGCGATTCAGAATTTGATTCAAATCGAACCGGACGATAAAGTGTTGGCCTACATCCCGGTCCAAGATTTGAAGGACGAGGAGTACGCGAGCAACAACTTCGTCGTCTTGGCTACACGCCAGGGCTTAATCAAGAAGACGACCCTCGCAGCCTACTCACGCCCGCGTTCCAACGGCATCAATGCCATCACCATCCGCGAAGGCGATGAGCTGCTTACAGCCCGCCTGACCAACGGTGACAACGAAATCATCATCGGTAAGAAATCTGGCAAAGCCATTCGCTTCCACGAAAGCACGGCCCGTGCTGTCGGCCGAACCGCCATGGGCGTAAAGGGAGTCACCCTCGAAGGGCCGGATGACGAGGTCATCGGTATGGTTTGCGTCCGAGGTTTGGATAGCGACATCCTGGTCGTTTCTGAAAACGGATACGGCAAGCGATCCGCAGTGGAAGACTACCGCATCACCAATCGAGGTGGAAAGGGCGTTAAAACGCTAAGCGTCACCGAAAAAACCGGTTCCCTCATCAGCATTCTGAACGTCACAGACGATGACGATTTGATGATCATCAACCGATCAGGAATCACCATCCGAACCGGTGTCGAAGACTTACGGGTGATGGGCCGAGCAACGCAAGGAGTGAAGCTGATCTCGCTGCGAGGCGACGATCAAATCGCCTCCGTGTGCCGTGTTCCAAAAGGCGACGATGAAGACGTTGCAGCTGAAGGAGAGGAGCCGACCAACGATTCAGAAAACTCAACAGAAAGCACTGAGTGAAATACACAAAGCGCATTTTGAATTGTGGCATTACTTTTGCGCCCTGAATAGCACATCAAGACCAAACCAGCGATGAAAAATATTTTCGCCATCGTGTTCATTGCGGCAGCTAGTGTCGCTGTTGCACAAAAACAAGTCGTCTCAGCTTACAACGCCAACAAATCAGGCGATTACAAGGCTGCAGCGGGGTACATCGAAGAGGCCATCACCATTGAAAAAGCGGCCATCAAAGACAAAACTTGGCGCTACAGAGGTGAGATTTACTTGAACATCGCCAACGACAGCGCGTTGGCTGTAGAATTCCCGAATGCCCTGTGGGTCGCGAAGGAATCGTACACAAAAGCCAAGGAATTGGATGTTAAAGGCAATTACGAACGTGAAATCATCACGGGACTGGGATTGGTCCAAACCACAGCGGGCAACCAGGGCATAACGGATTATACCACTGACAATTACACCGAGGCCGCTGCGAAATTTGACTTGAGCGCAGAAGTGGCGAGTATGTTCGACGTCATTGATACAATGGCCGTATTCAACGCCGCACTTTGCTATGAAAAATCAGGCGATGTCGACTTGGCCGTAGCGCGCTACAAGACATGTGGCAGCTTTGGATACCAGGTTCCGAACGTATACCTCTTTGTAGCCAACTTGCTTCGTCAGGACGGACGCGTTGAGGATGCGTTGACAGAACTACAAGCAGCACGAGAATTGTTCCCACGTGAGCAAAGCTTGATTATTGAGGAGCTCAATATTTACCTCGAAGGCAAGGACTACGAGCGCGCTGAGAACAACTTAAAACTCGCAGCAGAAGGAGATCCGACCAATGAAATCTTGTGGTTCAGCTTGGGCAGCGTCTATGACAACTTGGGTAAATCCGACCTCGCTTCTGAAGCATATTTAAAAGCACTCGAATTGAATGCTGCTTATTTTGATGCGAATTACAACCTCGGAGCGATGTACTTTAACGAAGCTGTACAAGGCATCAATGCAGCGAACGATATGTGGAAGCCACGAATGACCAAGGCTGAAAGTGCTGAGCAAAAGGCCCTTGAAGATGCAGCCAAGGAAAAATTCATCGAAGCACGACCATACTTGGAAGCAGCTCACGAGGCCAATCCAGAAGACATAGACACCATCCGTTCATTGCGTGACATCTACGCACGAACAGGACAAGATGAGTTGATGCTCAAGATGAGCGGTTTGCTCAAATAATCTAGACATCATACAGCAGCAGTAGAGGGGCCCATTCGGTCCCTTTTCTGTTTCCCATATCATTTAACATAATATTTATTATCATTCAAAGGAGGAAGTTCTAAATCGCTCGTGTTCAACGTCATGTTGATTAAAGCACAGAATGCGAAACATTTTGAAATGAATGACGTAAATTTGCACCCGCACGGAGGTTTGGCAGAGTTGGTCGATTGCACCGGTCTTGAAAACCGGCGTACCGCAAGGTACCGGGGGTTCGAATCCCTCAGCCTCCGCAACGAAGAAGCGCCCGCATCAGCGGGCGTGTTTCAGTTCCAGAGTTTCCCGGACGCCCGTGTCAACACCACTCAATTGGCGGTTGGTCCGTCTGTCATTGCATGCGCGGACGGGGCGAACGCGCGGTTCGCAGTGGTTCGGTAGAGGACCTTTTTCAGGGCCACAGGAGCAACAATGCAGTCGCATTGCGCCAACCCTTGACCACAGAAACCGCATTTTCCATCAACTGATTGTTTCTTTGCGTTCAATCGCGATTCATGGCTTCGTTCACACCCCATCCTACTTCTTGGTACGCCGGTGACGGTTGGATTGAAGCTTTGGACCAGCAAACCACCCCTGCAAGCATTCAATTAATGGCCGCCCGCGTGAAAGGAGTGCCGGCATGGATCACCCCATCGTGGGCATTGGAATCCCACATTGAAGCGTCAAAACTTGAAGGCCTGTGCGCGGAATTGGAAGCTGCGCCTACCCCTCTTGTGGTTTGCGATCTTGCACCGGGTCTTCGAGGATCGTGGGGGCCGAACTGGCAAGTTCAAACGCGTCACACACGTTGGCTAGAAGCCGACGAGAATGGCACCTTTCCAACTAGGCCCAAACACCGAACCAAACAGGCACGCAAGGGCGAAGAACGTGGGCTCCACATCGAAGCCACCAAAGACCTTGACGTGTTGCTTGCGTTGCACCAAAACGCCCGCGAACGTAAGTCCATCGCTTCCGATGCAGGCAAACTCCGCAAATTGCTCGCTTGGGTACTGACATCTGAACACCAGAGCACCTATGTCGTCAAAGACCAAACGGGCACCGCCATCGCCAGTGCCACGTTCTTGCACGACGCGGGGCGGACCATTTACGCCTTTGGAGGACAGCTACGCTCTCCGTTCTCGGGATTGGCCACCGTCATGCTCATCGAACAAGGCATCACAGATGCAGGGGCTATTGGCAACAAAATCTTTGATTTCGGGGGCTCTGCAGATCCTGGGGTCGATCGTTTCTACGCAGAATTTGGAGCCGAAAAGCACTACCGCGAGCGGGCCGT
>CAXREW010000220.1:0-4537 GCA_964229455.1 Flavobacteriaceae bacterium
TCCGCGGCTGCGGAATTCAAACCGGCTGGAAACCCTTTCGTTGTGCTCATGGCCGGCTTGCAGGGCGCTGGTAAAACCACGCATTCGGGCAAAATTGCCCAGCTCCTCCGTGACAAGCATAAGAAGAATCCCCTGCTGGTCGCTTGTGATGTTCACCGGCCCGCCGCGGTGGATCAGCTTACGGTGCTGGGCGAAAGCATTGGTGTTGAGGTTTATGCCGAACCCGGCAACAAGAATGCTGTGGAAATTGCCCGCAACGCACTAACGCATGCGAAGTCCAACGGCCACAATGCAATCATTGTTGATACCGCAGGCCGATTGGCCATTGACGAGGCTATGATGGCTGAAATTCAGGCGGTTCGCGATGCTGTGCAGCCTCATGAAATCCTCTTTACCGTGGATGCCATGACCGGTCAAGATGCTGTTCGCACCGCGAAGGCATTCAACGACACCTTGGACTTCACCGGGGTTGTTCTGACCAAACTCGACGGCGACACGCGCGGAGGTGCCGCGTTGGCCATTTACTCTGTCGTGGGCAAACCGATCAAGTTCGTGGGGGTTGGCGAAAAGATGGATGCATTGGACACCTTCCACCCCAATCGAATGGCCGATCGCATCCTCGGCATGGGTGATGTCGTATCCCTTGTTGAGAAGGCCCAGCAGGTCATTAGCGAGAAAGAGGCTGCACAACTGGAAGCCAAAATCCGCAAGAACAAATTCGACCTGGAGGATTTCATGAATCAAATCCAACAGTTGAAAAAGATGGGCAACATCAAGGACTTAATGGGCATGATTCCCGGCATGTCGAAAGCTCTGAAAGGCATCGAATTGGACGATAATTCTTTCAAGCAAGTCGAGTGCATCATCCAATCCATGACCCCCGGTGAACGTGCAAAGCCCGAAATCATCGATTCACGACGCAAAGCCCGAATCGCAAAGGGTTCTGGAACCGATATTGCACAAGTCAACCGGCTGCTCAAACAGTTCCAAGACATGAAGAAAATGATGCACATCATGACCAAAGGAAAAGGTGGAAAACGCAGTCGGATGGCCGGCCTTTCTGCACTTGGTCGATAACTCCCAAAACCCACTATGCAAATCATTGACGGAAAGGCCACTTCCCTTGCCATCCAAGACGAAATCAAAGAGGAAGTCCAAAAGCGCGTGGCCGCTGGAGCCAAGAAACCCCATTTAGCTGCCATTATCGTCGGGGACAATCCGGCCAGTCGAGCTTATGTGGGCCACAAGATCAAGGCCTGCGAACGGGTTGGTTTTGACAGCACACTTGTGGAGCTCTCGGAAAACATCTTGGAAGAACAGCTCTTGGACGAGGTCAACGCCTTGAATGAAAATCCAGAAATCGACGGGTTCATCGTTCAATTGCCTCTCCCCGACCAAATCGACGCGCAGCGGGTGCTCGAGGCCGTACTCCCATCCAAAGACGTCGATGGTTTTCACCCCATCAATGCAGGCAACCTGAGCCTTGGGCTGCCGGGCTTTCAACCGGCGACACCGGCGGGCATCATCGAATTGCTCAAGCGCTACGGCATCGAAACGAGTGGCAAACATGCGGTGATCCTCGGACGCAGCGCGATTGTCGGTACGCCTCTGACACTCTTGCTCAGCCGCAATGCCAATCCGGGCACTTGCACCGTGACGATGTGCCATTCGCGTACTCAAAACCTCGCTGAAATCACCCGCAGCGCCGACATTTTGGTGGCGGCAATCGGCCGGCCTCACTTCGTTACACCCGACATGGTCAAATCCGGTGCGGTCGTCATTGACGTCGGCATCAACCGCATCCCCGATGCGACGAAGAAATCCGGTACCCGGCTTACGGGTGACGTCGATGCTGAAGGAGTGTCCGATATCGATGGTCACATCACCCCTGTACCAGGCGGCGTCGGCCCCATGACCATCGCCATGCTTCTCAAAAACACCTTGGACGCGGCAGCGCAGTCCTGATCAGCCACTCATGCAGTTTTCGGCCGCAGACCTACAGTTCATGCGCACCGCCATGGAACTGGCAGAACGCGGCCAATTTACGGCGGCGCCCAACCCCTTGGTGGGGTGTGTCATTGTCAGTGCTGACGGCCGAATCATAGGTCAAGGCTGGCATGCGGCGTTCGGTCAAGCCCACGCCGAAGTGGAAGCATACCAATCGGTCTCCCCCTCAGACCAACCATTGCTCGCTGAAAGCACGTGGTACGTCACCCTCGAACCCTGCAACCACGTTGGCCAAACCCCCGCTTGTGCGGCCCTTATCGAACGCATCCAACCGAAGCGAATTGTCATTGGCATTCGGGATTCGAATCCTGCGGTTTCAGGAGGAGGAATTGAACGGCTCCGGGCCGCGGGCATTCGGGTCGACGTGGGCTGCCTTGCGGACGAGCTGGCGTGGCAAAACCGTCGGTTTTTTTGGAATGCCAAAACAAAGCGCCCGTGGGTCGTCCTCAAATGGGCGGAATCCCGAGATGGCTTCATGGACGGACGGCCGCTGCACGAACGACGGCCAGGTGCTGGCGGGTTTCCGATCACAGCGGCAACCGCACGCCCATTGACTCACACGTGGCGCGCGTTGGAACAAGGCATTGTCGTTGGCGCAAATACCGCGTTGGTGGATACGCCCCAACTCAACGTGCGCAGCATCGAAGCGCCTTCTCCTCGCATTGTGTTGCTCGATCCTAATGGCCACATCCACTCGGAACATGCATTGATTCAGCGCAACAGCAACCTGATTCATGTCGTTGGGCCGACCAAAGGCCCCGCAACGAAGCACACCGTCCACTGGGAGGTCAAGGAAGGACTCGATGTCTTGCTCGAAAGGCTTTACACCGAATTCAACCTCTCCAGCTTGTTGATCGAAGGTGGCGCCACCGTCCTCAATGACTTCTTGCACCAGAACGCCTGGAATGAAATCAAGTACTGGACGAGTGCCACAGCCACCGGTGGTGGTTTGCCTGCTCCGCCCATTCCGGAGCAAACCCGGCCCCTTCCGCACGGCATGGAGTCTTCAGGACAGCTGGGCGTTGATACGTGGACCAATCGGCTTCATTCGCGTCACGCATTCGATTGACGGAACACCTACCTTCGCCGGGTGATTTACCTGCTCATCAGCATCGCACTGTCCACAGGAATATTTGTCCTGTTTCAACGCTTCGAGCACTGGGGTGTCCACACGCTCCAGGCCATTGTGCTGAACTACGGCGTTGCGGCAGCGTTGGGCTGGGTGCTGTGCGGAGGAACGGCCCTATTCACCAGCGTTCTGCCGGAGCCATGGGTGTGGGTCGCCTTGGGGATGGGCTTGCTCTTCATCTACTTGTTTCAACTCATAGCCCGCACCACGCAAACGTTGGGACTTACGGTCACATCGATTGCCTCAAAATTGAGCATGGTGTTGCCTGTGGCCCTGTTTTTGGCCTTCGATCCCTTGGATGCGTTGACCTGGAAAAAAGGCTTGGCCATTGCTCTCGCCATCCCCGCCATCATCTTGGCTTCTTGGAAAGAGGAAGAACGATCGGTGCAGCAAGGCGCAGTGCGTTGGGTGGTGCCGCTGGTCATTTTTGTCGGCAGCGGATGCATTGATTTGATGTTCGCCGCCTACTCAGGAGAAGCCCACATGCAATCCGTTGAACATCGGTATTTGTTCGCTTCCTTGCCCCTGACCACAGGGTGCATCGCCGGAGTTGCCTGGCTCGCCGTCACGGGTCAGTTGCGCATTCCTTCAAGGAACACCTTGTTGGCCGGCATCGGCCTTGGAATCATCAATTTTGGCTCCTTGTATTTCCTGCTCGAGACCTACGACAAAATCAACCTCGCGCGCAGCGGTGTGATGCCCGTCAACAACCTCGGCGTCATTTTGCTCAGCGCTGCCGCCTCGGTCGCATTCTTGGGCGAACGCCTCAATCGACGCAACCGAGCTGGGTTGGCCTTGGGGGCACTGGTCATCTCATTGCTGCTGTGGGAAACCCTGAACAGCTGATTACTCTCCCCCGTTCTGCATTTCTGCGTCTCGTCGGGCACGCTGCATGGGGTTCTCCCCACCACCGCTGCCACGACGCCCACGCTCGGATTTGAACAATTCAAAGCGCGTCGGTTGGGGACGAGGTGGCCAGTAGTTGTCGTTCATGTCAACGTCGGCCGTCTCCAGCAACGGGTCAAGTGTAATCTGAGCGGCAGGCTGTTCGGTGACAAAAACCTTCGTCACTGTGGGCTCGCTCATTTTCCAGATCTCCGCAGGAATGCGGCGCACTTCCTTCGAACCGTCTTCGTATTCGAACTGAAGAATCAATGGCATCACCAATCCCCCTTCGTTTCGGAAAGTAATTTCGTAGTAGTTCTTGCCACTCGCTAGCAACGCCTTTTCGTCCTCGGACAATTGGGCCATGCGCTCTTCGTATTCCACCTTGTCCAACTCCAACACCATGAACGGGTCGGTTGTGGTGTAGAAATCATTTAAGGTCGTATCGGCCTCGATGTACGACGTGGGGATGAATTCCTCATCGCGAATCAAAGCGATGTCCGCTGGCTCACTGGC
>CAXREW010000221.1:0-23162 GCA_964229455.1 Flavobacteriaceae bacterium
CGACGCTCGTCCGATCTTGACTTGTTTTTGCTGCCGTCGGAAACAGAAAGCTTCGGCCTCTCCGCGCTGGAAGCCCTCGCTGCGGGAGTGCCCGTGGTCGCTTCCAATGCCGGCGGATTGCCGGAGGTTGTGGAGCATGGAGTCAACGGCTACCTAGCTCCTGTCGGAGACGTGACCGCCATGGCACAGCATGCCCATGCCTTACTCGAAAACCCCACGGCCCGCGACACATTCAGAAGCGCAGCCCGTGCGCGTGCTCAGGACTTTCACGTCATGAAAATCCTCCCACTTTACGAGGCCATTTACCACCGCCTTACCCCGTAACATCAAGCGCATGTCCTCTACCGTTCAATCCATTGGCGACCTCATCACCTATTCATGGCACAAGGATGCGCTAACCATCATCATCGATCAAGCCATTCCACGCACGCAGCAGATGATGCTGGAGGGGTGGTTTTTGGCCTGGTTGGGTGTGGGCGCAGCGACCGCAATGGAGATGGCGGGGGCCACCGGGAGCGACCGCACCTTCTTCCTCATCTTCATGGCCTTCTGGGCCTTCTTTGCGTTCCGGGTGCTCAAGGTGATTTTGTGGCGGCGAATCGGAAGGGAAATGGTCCGCATCACTGCAGAAGGAATGAGTGTCAAAAACGCCTTCAACGACCTCGGCCGGGCGCGATTCTTCATCAAGGACAACATCAAGAAAATGGAGGTCATGCAACGTGACCCCGCGAAATTCATGCAAAACCTCGATCAGAGCTTTTGGATCATGGGCGGTGATTCCCTCCAATTCACCTACCTCCGCGGCCGATTCGTGCTCGGCAAGCAACTTGACAACAAGTCCGCGGCGCAGCTAGCCAAGCTGATTGACAAGGGACTGAGGAAGTTCTAACGAGAGCGTTCGATTCGTTGTCTCCGAGATGAATATAATACTTGTGTGAACCGTTCGTTAGTTCTTTCTTGAAGCCTGTTTAAGGCCGTCACAATCTCCTTCAGCTCTGCGTGGTAGGACTTTTGAGTTCTTCGATGTCTTTGATATTGTTCATGAGCCTAATTTGAGACTCCTACTGAACGCTGCGCGAATGAATTGACAGGTGTGTTTGTGTAGTTCAATAACGTCCCTTTACCTCTTCAAACTTCCAGCTAATCGGATCATCACGATTACGGCAACGGTCAATTGACCTTGCAGAAGGCATTCGCGATCAATCGGTAATCAAGGACTCAAGTACGGCCATGTACCCATGTACACCGAGGCCGCTGACCCCTCCAGCGCAGACTTCACGAACCAGCGAAGTCTTTCGGAATTCCTCGCGCGCATCTGGATGGGAAATGTGGATTTCGTAGACGGGAGCATCCACGGATGCGATGGCATCGCGGATGGCCACACTGGTGTGGGTATAACCGCCTGGGTTGATCAAAATGGCATCGGCATCAAATCCGTGTACTTGAATTGCATCGATTAATTCGCCTTCTACATTGGATTGAAAACATGTGATTTCCACGTCTTTTGTCTGTCCAAAGGCCACCCATTCGGCGTCCAAATCTTCTAGCGTCTTGTGCCCATAACCCTCAGGTTCACGGGTTCCCAACAGATTCAGATTGGGTCCATTCAAAATGGCAATGCGCTTCACGCTGCAAAGTTAGAGGAACTTCAACCACTCCGGCAAGACCCACACCCCCCATACCCATGCAAGCACAGCCGCGATGACATTCAACACCAAACCCACCGAAGCCATTTCTTTCATGGAAATGCGTTGGCTGCCAAAAATGATGGCGTTGGGGGGCGTGGCCATGGGAAGCATGAATGCACAGCTGCTGGCAATGGTCACGGGAATGATCAAAAGCATAGGGTTCACGCCCCAGGCCAAAGCAATTTGCCCCACAATGGGTGCCATCACAACCGTCAATGCCAAGTTGCTCATGACCTCGGTCAACAGAAGCGCTACGCCGGCGAAAAGCAACACCAACACCCCTTGGCTAACTCCGTCCCAAGCCGCCAAGGATTCAGCCACCATCGTCAGCACTTCCGCTTCAGCCAGCGCCTTGGCCAGCGTCAGGCCGCCGCCAAATAGCAAGAGGATATCCCACGGCAAGTTTCGCGTGTCACGCCAGCTCAACAAGCGCTCCGATTGATGTTCGGCACTGGGAATCAAGAAAAGGCTCACCCCTGCCGCCATGGCGATGGTGGTGTCATTCATTTCAAGGCCGGTCCAATCGACCAGCCACCGCCGCCCCACCCAGAGAAGGCCCGTGACAGCGAAGACCACAGCCACACGTCGCTCAGCTCGCTTCCACGGTCCCAACGCGGCGAGTTCCGATCGGATTTCATCGTGGCCTTGGCTCAAGTTTCCTTTCGAAACCGGGGTTAACACACGGGTTAGCAACCCGTACACGACGAAGAGCATCAATACCGAAAACGGCAGCGCCATCATGGTCCACTCCAAGAAGGGTACCTCAATGTTGAATTGATCTTCGAGTACCCCGGCCATGGCGACGTTGGGCGGTGTTCCGATCAGCGTAGCGATGCCCCCGAGGTTCGCAGAATAGGCTGTCCCGAGCAACAGGGCCAAGGCGAAATTGGGATGGGCCTTCGCGTCGACTTTGTGCAAGACCGACAGGGCGATGGGCAGCATCATCAGCGTCGTGGCGGTGTTCGAGATCCACATACTGAGTGCGGCAGTCGCAGCCATAAATCCCGCGATGAGCCACCGGGGATTGCCACCGGCCATCGCCAGGACCGAGAGGGCAAAACGCTTGTGCAGGTCCCACCGTTCCAGCGCAAGCGCAATGAGGAATCCGCCCATGAAGAGGAAGACGTAATGGGAACCGTAGGGTGCGGTTGTTTCAGCAATGGATGCGATGCCCATGGCGGGGAACAACACCATCGGCAACACCGATGTCACCCCCAGTGGGACTGCTTCAGCAATCCACCACACCAACATCCATACAGCCGCAGCGAGGATGCGGGTCGCGTCATCGGGCAGCCCCTGGCCGCTGGCCATCCACCACACGGCGGCTGCGACCACCGGCCCGGCGATTTGGGCATAAACCTTCGAGCGTTTCATTTGAAAATGGCGTGGTAAGGCATGTGATCGGAAATGTACACGCCGTACTTGAGCACCTCATCGGCACACACCCAATCAACGGTCGCACGACCGCGGTACAAGATGTAGTCGATGCGGGTGGCATTGGCCAGGTTCTCCGGAAGGAACGTGGTATACGTCCCGAAGGATTTTCGGCAGCGGTAACGTGCAGCTTCGTACGTATCCACCAAATCCGCCGAAGCCATCAGGTTTTGAACGGGCGCCGTTTCGGGTTCCGCATTCAAATCGCCACAAACCACCACGAGCTCATCGGATGCTTCAGCGTCCCAGCCACTCCAACCGGCCACAAGCGCCGCTGCATTCAATCGCGCCTCCTCTCCTACGTGCGACCAATGGGTATTGATGACCCGAACCGTCTGTTGCCGTTTGCGGTCAAACAGCACCACCAAGGTCGCAATTCGCGGCAGGTCCGCGTCCCATCCCACACTGCCCTGTTGCTTTGGTTCCAAGGACAACCAACGCGTTTCGCCTCGTAGGAAATCAAAACGCTCGGAATTCCAAAAGACCGGGCATGCTTCGCCTGTTCCACCAACATCGCGTCCGGTCCCGAATGCATCGTGCTTCGGCATCAAGGATTTCAAGTCGTCGTATTGATTGGGCAGCACCTCCTGCGCACCAACGATGTCAAAGTAGCGCATCGCCAGCGCGACTTCTTTCTTGCGTTCGTGCCATTTGATGGTATCGTTCGGGTTGTCGTACCGCACATTGAACGTGCACACCGAGAGTTCGGCATTTGCTTGTGCGAGGACCTCACCCTTCACCATTCCAAAGGCGAATGCCATCCCCATTCCGATTAATTCGATACGCATCCTGAGCATATGCGCAAGATACAGCGCTGAACAGCGTACTTTTGCCCCCGTGAGACGCGAACGACTCTTTCGGAAAAACCAAGTCTTAACACTTGATATTCAAGATGTTGCATTTGGAGGCAAAGGCATAGCTCGGCAGGAAACAGACCGAGGTCCTTTTGTCATTTTTGTTCAGAACGCCCTGCCGGGGCAACGGGTAAACGCGCGGGTGGTCAAGTGCAAATCCAAGTATGCGGAGTGCAAACTTGAAGACGTTCTCGAGCGCTCACCCAGCGAACAAGCGATTCCCTACCAAGAAATCCCCGGCGCTCCATATGCGCACCTGCCCATCGCGGATCAGCATGCCCTGAAGGAACAGACAGCACTCGAGCTCTACCGCAAAATCGGCAACGTGGAGCACCTCGACAGCGTGTACCAGGGCTTGGTCGGTTCGCCTGAGAACTGGCACTACCGCAACAAAATGGAGTACAGCTTCTCGGCCATCGTACACAATCCTGAAACCGGCGAAAAAGAGGATCGATTCGGACTGGGCTTCAAGCGACGTGGCACGTGGTGGGCAGTCGAAGACCTCAACCGCGACTCTGGCCTGTTCGACGCCGATGTCGAAAACGCCTTGCCGCAACTCCGGGCGTGGTTTGAATCAACCGGCCTGCCAGCTTGGCATCCGCCTCGACGCGAAGGCTTCTTCCGCTTTTTGGTGGTGCGAAAAAGCATCGCCTCCCAACGTTTGCTCGTCAACCTGGTGACCACTTCAGACGACATCACTGACTTCGATCGCGATGCCTTCATCACCCAGCTCAAATCCCTGCTCGGTGACCGCATTCAGGGAATACTGCATACCATCAATGACGACAAAGGCGAACGGGTCGAGGCTCGAGCCGGCGCAAGCACGTGCATTTACGGCGACCCCTTCGTCACCGAAACCCTCCACGGCTTGGACTTCGATGTCGAAATGGCCAGCTTCTTTCAAACCAATCCCGCAAGTGCCGAGCGCCTCTACCAAATGACCGTCGACGAAGCCACAGCCAATTGGACCGATGGCGCCTCTAGCGATGGCTACGTCATGGATTTATTCTGCGGCACCGGCACCATCGGACAGTTACTCGCTCGCGCCTCGAATCGCAAAGTCATCGGGGTGGACATCGTGGAGCAAGCAATCCTCGATGCCCGACGAAGCGCCAAGAAAAACGGCATCGTAAACGCGGAATTTCACGCTGCTGACGTAGGAAAATTCCTGCTCGAATACCCCGAGTACGCCGGCAAGATTGATAGCATCGTCCTCGATCCGCCGCGAGCAGGCATCTCGCCAAAAACCCTGCGTAAGGTCATTCGGCTTCGGGCCAAGCGCATGGTGTACGTATCCTGCAACCCCGCCACACAGGCGCGCGACATCGCTACGCTCGCCGAAGCTGGGTATGCATTGACCAAGCTGACGTTGGTCGATCAATTCCCCCACACCGCCCACGTGGAAGCGGTTGGAGTATTCGAAAAAACAGCAGACCTTTGAACCATGAGCAGCACCCGCATCCTTGAATCCGATCAAATCGAGCGCAAGCTTCAGCGGATTGCCCGTCAAATCATTGAGGAGTTCCACACCGAAGACGTTCTTCACCTCATCACCATCGCGGGCAACGGAGAACCAGTGGGCAAGCGCATCGGTGAAATCATCGCCGCGATCGGGGGACTGCAGGTCCAACCTTCCGTGCTCACCCTCAACAAAGCCAACCCCCTTGAAGGGGATATCTCACTCAGCGTAGCATCGGAAACCTTGACCGGGCAATCGGTCATCGTGCTGGACGATGTGTTGAATTCCGGGAAGACCTTGATGTACGCGGTGCACCACATCCTCAGCGCTGGTCCAAAACGCGTGGCGACTGCGGTTTTGATTGACCGCATTCACCGGTCGTTCCCCGTGCGGGCAGACTTCTGTGGATTGACCTTGAGCACGAATTTGAAAGAGCACATCGAAGTGAGCATCGAAGCCTCGGCGAGTGCCAGTGATGCTGCTACGCTCCACGATTGATGCGCGCGGCGAGGCGCGCTAGCACCTCATCTGTTACGTCCATGATGCGTTCGTCGCAGTCGGCATAAGCCGTTCTCCGGAGCTCGTAGTGCGCACGTAATTTTTCCTCGTCCAAAGGGTCTCCCATGGCCGCCAAGAGTGGACGACCTCCGGGTTGGGCGCGTAAGCGTTCAAGGATGATTTCGAACGGGGGATCAATCCACACGACGAGGCCGTGGCGTTTCATCGTTTGAACGTTCCGCTCATCAACCGTGATGCCCCCACCGCAAGCAACAATGGGGAACTCCTGACGCCCTGCCACCTCGTTCAACAAAGCGCTTTCCTTGGTTCGGAAGGCGGCCTCTCCTTCTTGCTCGAACAGTTCTGCGATGGTTCGTCCCTCTTGGCGTTCAAGGGCTTCATCGAGGTCGAGCATCGAAAGACCCGAATTCACAGAAAGCGCCTTCGCTACCGAGGTTTTCCCCGCTCCCATATACCCCACCAAAAAAACCTGATTAACCATGGACTTGCAAGCGAAACATGGATTGCTCATCCAGGAACCCCTCAAGGACATCGCCATCAGCCACCGGTCCGACGCCTGACGGCGTCCCCGTGAAGAGTATGTCGCCCATCTTGAGTGTAATGTACTGCGAAACATGGGCAATGAGGTCGTGCACGTGGAACAACATCGACTCGGCCGTGGCCGATTGGACCAATTCCCCATTTTTCCTCAGCGCGAAAGGCGTTTGTTCCCAACCACCAGCGAAGGACGATTTGGGCACCCACTTTTTGCTCAAAACCGCCGAGCCATCGAATCCTTTGGCCTTTTCCCACGGGTGTCCTTTGGCTTTCAAGGCCGATTGAACATCCCGGGCCGTGAAATCGATACCGAGAGATACCTCATCGAAATAACGATGGGCAAATTCGGGCGCGATGCTTTTGCCGTTGCGCGTGATGCGCACGAGCAACTCCACTTCGTGGTGCACTTCGTTGGTCCAAGCCGGAATGTAGAACGGATGGCGATGCGGCAAAACAGCACTGTCCGGTTTCAGAAAGAACAGCGGCTCCGCCGGAACGGCATTGCCCAGTTCGGACGCATGATCCGCATAATTTCTACCGATGCAAATAAGCTTCATGGTGACGCAGTCTCCGACAAAGGTCAGGAAGAATTGGGTGCAATCCTCAATTCAAGTAAAACCGCACCTCCACCCGTCGGTCGGACGGCCCCGTGGCTGAGGCGCGTTCTTCGCCAAAGAAATTGAGCAAGGCCCGAGCAGGCTCAATCCCGCTTTGCAGCAAGTAAGCCCGAACGGCCTCTGCCCTGCGACGGGAGAGGGTCAAATTGAATTGGCGATCCCCCGGCAAGTCGGCGTGCCCCGTGCACACCACGCGCACCTGCGGATGGCGCCCCATGACTTCAATGATTTCATTGAGCTGCAGCTGCGCCCCCAATGTGAGCTTAGCCGAACCGGTGTAAAACGAAACATCAATGAACTCTGGAAGGCGCAGGGCACCCGATGTCAAGCCTGCAGAACCAGACGGCGCTACCGTACCTGTTTCGAGCTGCCTCAACCTCGATTCTTGGTTTTCGAGCAGCTGCAGGATGCGCTCGAGGATCACTGCCATGTCCACATCGTCTGCAGATGGCGCAGGCCAAACGGAAGCATCGGTGCCGGACAAATCACTGGACGTTGCATCCGAGCGTTCCCAACTCATGGCCGGCAGTGAGCGACCTTCATCAATCTCCAGCCAATTGGACGCAGCGCCATCGGGCGTGTCCGAGGAGCGCAGGGCTTCCATGAGGGTATGGTTCAGGTGCACATTGAGGTCCAGCCCAATCTGCAATCGGACTTCATCCAAGGCCGATTGGACCATGACGTACCATTGTTCTGCTTCCGAAAGCCCGTCCGCCATGCGCCAATGGCGCAGGTCCCGAAATGACAGGTTAGCGACGCGCTCCAACAGCGCGGTGGTCTCTGTGGACAGGGCAACATCATTCAACGCTCCCTCCATCTCCTGGAAAGAAGCCACCTGCTCAATCACCGAACGAATGTTCTTCTCCACTTGCCGAAGCGGGGCATTCCATCCGACTGTGCCTGCTTCGATGTCTACCTCCACTGCACCTTCGAGGTAATGCTCAATGTTGGCCATGATCAATTGCTGGGTGCGGTATGACCGAACCCCCAAATCAGCATCAGGCTGGCCCCAGAGTGCCGTCCAAGAGCACATCATTAAGCCGATGATGAACCAGCAGTAGAGATGGGAGTAGGCGATGGGATTAGGGTGTGAAGGCATCACCCTTCAAATATCGCTTAAAATCAATATTTATTCGCCGAATAACTTACTTGCCTCGCCCTTTCAACACCGTAAGCACGGTGTAAAACAGGATTTTGATGTCCAGAGCGATGGACATGTTCTCGATGTAAATCAAATCGAAACGCAAACGCTGGATCATCTGATCGACGTTCTCGGCATACCCATATTTGACTTGTCCCCAAGACGTGATGCCCGGGCGGACCTTCTGGAGGTGATTGTAGTGTGGCGCACGCTCCACAATCTGCGCGATGAAATGAGCACGCTCCGGTCGTGGACCAACGAGTGCCATGTCCCCTTTGAGCACGTTGAAAAACTGCGGCAATTCATCGAGGCGCGACTTGCGGAGGAACTTGCCCACCGGCGTAATCCGCGGATCGTTTTCACTGCTCAACTGCGGCCCAGCTTTCTCAGCATCCTGGACCATGGTTCGGAATTTGATGATGCGGAATGGCTTGCCGTGCCAACCGATGCGCTCTTGCAGGAAGAACACCGGCCCCTTGGTCGTCGCCCAGACGGCAATTCCAATAACGAGCAATACCGGACTGAGCATGACCAACGCCATAATGCTCACCACCCAGTCCATAATGCGCTTCAGGGAACGCTGCCATTGCGGCATAATCTCCCGGTCAATCTCAATCAACGGCGCTCCGTAGATACTCGACATTCGAACCGACCCGCTTAGAATGTCATAGATATCCGGAATGATGCGGACCGCGACAGGACTGCCCTCTACCCCATTCAAGACGGTTTCCAGGATGGCGTGATCACTCGAACCAATGGCAATGATGACCTCTTGGACACCGTGTTCACGCACTACTTGATCGAGGTTGGCGACTTTGCCAAGGTTGGGCATCAACGCCTCCAATTGCGTATCCGAACCGTTGGCTTGTATAAACCCGATGAAATCAAACCCCGGGTTTTTGCGTAGCGACTTCATCTCTTCAATGGTTCGCAACGCGCGCTCATTGCCGCCAATGACCAAGGTGGGAAAACTCCATTGGCCGCTGTGGATTTTCTTGACCGTTCGCGTTGTGATCATCATGCGCCCGAGCAATGTGAGCGAACCGTGGCCCAGGAACAGCACACTCAACGAGGCGTAGTACTGCCGGTAGGAAACGATGGCATCGTCGAGGAGCAGTGCGAAAAAAAGCACCAACACCCCAACCAACGTCGTCAACGTGACTTGGCCCAATTCCAAAATGCGGTGGCGCTTCAGCGGCCGCAAGTACATGCCAGCCAACGCATGCAATACCAACCAGAACAGTGGAACCAAGGCCAACCCCAATTGGTACCGACCATCGGCTGCAATGATGGAGGCGTCCAGCGCATCGGCCTGCTCAAACATCACCTTCCTGTACACAAAAAGGACCGTCCACGAAGCTGCACCGGCTAACCAGTCCGACACAACATAAGCAGCAAGCAGTCCTTGGCGCATCATGGGTAGCGCAGCAATTTGAAGTTATCGACGACCACTGTCGTGGAATCCGCAGAGCCATCGTAGTAGGCGTCAAGGGTGATTTCGTAGTGGGTGGCGTCGGGTGTGGTGCGCACAACGGGATCCAAGTCGAGGTAAATTTTGTTCCGCTCGCCTTCCGTTGAATTCAGGACGAGGATGGGAATGCGCTGGGCGTTCACAGCGTCCTTGACATACAGGCCCACCCAGAACGGTTGCGTGCATGCATAATCCAACTCAAGCCATACCGGGCCGTTGGAGCGCAGGTTGTACTGCTGTTCGTTGGTGGATGAAATGAGGGTTTGGTGGTCGGCGTCCAGCACAATCAATCCACTGCTCGTGCCGTCCAACACCAACTGCTCTGATTGGGTGCGCACAATTTCAGCCGTGCTCGTGATGGCCGCTTCGAAACGATTGGCCGTCTCAAAATCCTCTGCAATCACCACCTCCGTCCAATCCGTGTAGCCAACTTCCATGGCGAGTGTATCCCGCCCACCATACTCTAAGGCAATTGGCACATCTACAGCGTCATAAAAAGGATACGGCTGGCGCGTTGAACTGATGGCGTTTGCACGGATGCCCGCGCTCAAGGTCAACGTGGTGTTCTCCCCCAGCTCCGCAGGACTCAATGGAATATCAGCCGGTAAGGGAAACGCGCCCAATACATCAGTTTCCGAATACACCCAGACTTCTTCGATGCGGCTGGTCGGCTCGCCTTCATTCGCATCGGGAACAAATGCGATGCTTTCTACATGCAAAAAATGCGGCGGTCCTTCCCACGGTTCGATGCACCCCGACAGCAACGCAGCACAGCCAATCGCCCCGAAACAGGCGAAAACAAGAGGGAATGCTCTGGTGTGAATCGTTCTCACGGATTTGGTTTTGAACAGCGAGGCCACAAAAATAGTCGGACACATCACCATTCACCGCCTAAAACGCGCCGTTCTCGGCTTTCGTATGCGAGGTTTCAAACAATATTTTCGACTTGTACACAATCGCTGCTAAGACACGGAATCAGCTCGCGCATTTCACGCACCGCGTCGCCCCAGGCACCAGCAAAATTCGACCAATGGGGATGCGTTCTCCGCATGCATGACATAGCCCGAATTTATCATCCTTCAATCGATCCAAGGCCCGCAACAAATCCACCTTTTGCTGCTCGGCGGTGCGCAGAGCCGCCTCATTGACACTCCGGTTGTTGATGGCATCCATGCGGCTGACCCGTCCGATGGCATTTTCGGGCGGAATGGGTTTGGTCAATTCCCGGTACTCTTCAATGCGCTCGTCCAGGATTTCGAGCTTGGTCGCAACGCGTCGCTCAAACTCCGCCAATTCCGCTTCAGTCCAGTTTGCCATCTCGATGCTTTTTATCAAGATACAACCCCCAAAAGCACCAAGCAAACCATTGGGATGTGCTACTTTCGCGGCATGAAATTTTTCATCGACACCGCCAACCTCGATCAAATCCGCGAAGCCGAAGCCCTCGGCGTGCTGGACGGAGTAACTACCAACCCATCCCTGATGGCCAAAGAAGGCATCACAGGTGATGAAGCCGTCAAGGCTCACTACAAAGCCATCTGCGAAATCGTGGACGGGGACGTCAGTGCCGAAGTCATTTCAACCGAATTTGAAGGGATGATTGCCGAAGGTCAAGCGCTTGCTGCCCTCCACCCCAACATTGTGGTTAAGGTACCGGCCATTGCCGACGGCATCCGTGCCATTCGCTGGTTCACCGACAATGGTATCCGCACCAACTGCACCTTGATTTTCTCTCCCGGCCAGGCCCTTCTCGCCGCTAAAGCAGGCGCTTCGTACGTCAGCCCATTCGTAGGGCGCATCGACGACATCAGCTCGGACGGTTTGCAGTTGATTGAAAAAATCCGTGTCATTTACGACAACTACGATTTCGGGACAGAAATCCTCGCCGCGAGCGTGCGCCACACGATGCACATCATCGAATGCGCTGAAATCGGTGCCGACATCATGACCGGCCCGCTCAGCGCCATCAAAGGATTGCTCAAGCATCCATTGACGGATAACGGCTTGGCGCAATTCCTCGCCGACCACGCCAAAGCCCAAGGTTGATGCTTCTGCGGATTCACCCGGACAACCCGGATGAACGCCGCTTGGATCAAGCCGTTGCGCTCCTCGAACGGGACGGCGTCATTGTCGTGCCGACCGACACCGTATACAGCTTCGCCTGTGTGTTGGGCTCTGCGAAGGGCCTGGAACGCATGTCCGCCCTCAAAGGGATCCCTTTGAAACATGCCCGGTTCAGCATCGCGTGTGCCGATTTGAGCCACCTGTCCAGTTACACCCGACCACTGAGCAACACCATCTTCAAACTGATGAAGAAAGCGCTTCCGGGGCCCTACACCTTCATCGTGCCGGCCAACAATAACGTGCCCAAGTGGTTCATGGGCAAGCGCAAAACCATTGGCATCCGGGTCCCCGACAACGGCACGCTCCTGGCGCTGATTGAGCGCCTCGACCGGCCCCTGGTGGTCAGCTCCGTGCGCGATGAAGACGAGGTGGTTGAATACACCACCGACCCCGAACTCATCGCCGAGCGATTCGACTCACAGGTGGATGCCGTAATCGACAGTGGCTACGGTTCGGTGGATGCCTCCACGGTCATCGATTGCACCGATGGATCAGCGGTTGTGGTTCGGGAAGGATTGGGTGCAGTCGAAGGGTTGCTCTAAGCATCCTGAGCGCGCGACGCCAACATCGGGACGAAGGCGAATTCACCGTGCTCCTGACGGCTGAACTCCTTCTCCCCGGTGCGTTCGAATGTGAACATGCGTTGGGTTTCACCCTCACCGACAGGAATGACCAACCGCCCACCGACGGCCAACTGCAACAAAAGCGCTTCGGGAATTTCTGGAGCGCCGCACGTCACGATGATGCCATCGTAAGGGCCAAATACGGCTTTGCCTTTGTACCCATCCCCGTAGAACAAATCGGGCTTGAAGCCCATCGACTTGAGCAATGGCCCCGCCTTATCGAATAAAAGGCGCTGGCGTTCGATGGAATAAACCTTGTAGCCCATCGCGCAGAGCACTGCGCACTGGTAGCCACTGCCCGTGCCAATCTCCAAGACCTTGGCTCCGGGTTCAAGTTGGAGCAATTCCGTTTGGCGGGCCACCGTGTGCGGCTTGCTAATGGTTTGCCCCGCGCCAATTTGGAACGCCGTATTCTGGTACGCGAATTGTTCGAATGCTGACGACAAGAAAAAATGCCGCGGCACCCGGTCCATGGCCGCGAGAACGGTTTCATTCTCGATGCCCATTTCACGAAGCTCTTGCAGCATCTGACGGCGTAAGCCTTTGTGTTTGTACTCGTCGCGCATGGAAGGATGAAACTACAACGCATCGGCAGTCGACAAAAGGCATGCGCCACACCTTTATTGAACATCCAATGTGAATTCCCCCGTTGTGAATGAATTGTTCATCGATGAGTTGCATCGCCACGCCTCCCAGCCAAGGGCCGACAGTACTTTTGAGGCATGACGAAACACTGGTTCACCTGCAAGGTCAAATACGTCCGTCACGATGCTGAAGGCGCCGAAGTAAAAGCCACCGAGTCCTTTGTCCTCGACGCTTACAACTACACCGAAGCGGAATCACGCATGACCGGCATTTGCGAGCAAGAGGGCATTCGCCCCTTCGAAATTGTGCAAATCACCAAGTCAAACCTTGTCGAGGTAATTCGATTTGACGATGCCGACCAATGGTTCAAGGTGAAAATCGCGCTCACGAGCCTCGACGAAAAGGCCGGCAAGGAAAAAGAATCGTACCAGCACATCTTGTTGTCGGCTACAGACGTTCGGGATGCTTACGATAAGGTGCGCAAGCACATGTCCAAGGTGGGCGTAGGATTCGTCATTCCTTCTGTGATTTTCCAAAAAATCACCGAGGTGTTCCCACTTGAAGAAGAGGGAGGTAGCCACGCCCTGCATGGAGCCCCTGACTTGGCTACAGAACCCGAGGCGGTATAAACCGCTCTTACAGGCTCATCCACTCCCAAGCACTGTGATAAAATCCGCGTGATTCGGCGGCTTCAAAAAGCTCAGCATAGAACGCATCTTGCCCTACCGTTGCTCCGTCTCCGATGACGAGCAGACGATGTTTCGCACGGGTCATCGCCACATTCATGCGCCGGTATTCTTTCAAAAAACCGATTTCCCCGTTAGCGTTGCTCCGGGTGAGCGAAATGAATACCACATCTCGCTCCTGTCCTTGGAACGCATCCACCGTGGAACATTCAATGCGCGGCCGAAGCTCCAAATCGCCGCTGCAGGCGTCATCGATGCAGCGATTCAGGACATCGACTTGTGCGCGGTAGGGTGCGATCACAGCCACCGCATGCTCAGGGTGTTCCGCAACGAGTTCTATCAAGCGCTGAACCAAGAATTTCGCTTCGTCCGAGTTGCACGTACTGCCCGTGACCGGCTCCTTGTCTTCGTCAAATCCGCAACCAGCGGTATCGATGAACTGCACAGCGTTTCCGGCAGGAGCGACTTCAGATGCACGGCCGTTGCATAGCCTCCCTTCGTAGAACAGGTCTGAGGCGAGTTGCATAATGTCTGGAGCCATTCGGTATTGATCGGTCAACATCTGGGACACCGCAGCGTTATGATCACCCTGCATGGCCCGTTCCAACACGCTCACCGCCAACCCACCTGCTTGGGCTTCGTCGCTCTTCACCACAGGCGGTAGTTGGAGCGGATCACCAGCCAAAATGAGCCGAGGCCCACGCTGCATGGCAATCAACGCCCCGGGCAACATCGCTTGGGAAGCTTCGTCGATGATGACCCAATCAAAAGACTGACTCTTCAAGTGATCGTCAGCGCATCCTGCAAGCGTTGCACACACGACTTGACCGGTGCGCACAATGCGTTCCGACAAGTAGGCCTCCATGGCATTGGCTTCGGACTCCAACAATCGGGCCTCGCTCCGAGCGGCTTTGCGTTCCGCACGTTGCTCTGATCCGAAATTCCGGTGGTAGGTGTTGGCTTGTTTCCACGCTTTCTCAGCGCGCTTCCGCAAGTCCTTGACCTGCTTGAATTCCGGGTCCTTTTCCACGTGGGCGTCCAAACCGTATTCCACCACATCGGCATCCAACCGAACCGGATGGCCGATGCGAACGGGTATTGTCTCCTGACGAACGCATCCCTTCACGAGCAAATCCACAGCAGCATTGCTAGGAGCGGTCAAGAGCAAGCGTTCACCGCGAGCAACTGCGCGCTGAACGAAGGCGAGTAAGGTGGTGGTTTTGCCTGTACCTGGCGGTCCGTGCAAGATGGCCAATTGATCTGCCGATTCCGCCATGGCCACCCAAGCACACTGGCCAGGGTTCAAGGAAGGACGCTCGATGGGGGGCGTTTCCTTGAGCAACCGTTCGGCACCCTGCCCCATCAGGCCGTTGCGCATCGATGCTTCTGAATCATCCTCGGTATTAATCCAATGATTGAGAGCTTCCGCCATGAGCCGGTAAGTGCGGTCATCGGCGCGCTCATCCAAGGTCCATCGCTCATGCAATGCAGCAGATTCCAAGGGGTCTCCGTCCAGAATAACTTCGGCAGTACCGCCTCTGATCTTGCGCACAATGCCCCGCCGAATGGCGCGCTCATCCGCGGGCAATCCCGCCTCATTGGCTTGGTAAAAATGAACGGGAGATCCGGAACGAAATGCATCGTCCAATCCGCCGTTCTGGCCTTTCTTTAAGGTAAGCTTGATGCGGCCTCCAAAGGTGAACCCTTGGTTCTCGATGGTCACCGGCGCCCATGTCAAGCCCTCCGCCTTTCGAACGCGAAGGCTTTGCTTTTTAAGTACGGCGGCCAGTCGCCGCTCCTCTTCCCGCTGCTCTGCAACCAGCGCGTGGGCCAGTCTCCCAAGTTCCTCGACCGCACTGTTCATGCTCAGCGCACGAGCGTGAAGGAACCGTTGATGTATTTGAAGCCCTGCCCTTGATCGATGGTTTGGCCATTGACATCGTTGATGATCAACTCGGCGTCCACACGCGCGATTCCCAGGATGTAGAAATACGTGCCTTCCGCAGCTTCCTCCGGAGCCGGGCTCCATCCTGAAGTTTTCCCGAAATTATTACTGGTGTAAACAAGCTGTCCCCATCGGTTATAGATGCGGATGGTGCTGCCGTCATAACGGGGACTGTTTAAGCCTTCTACAATGAATGCGTCATTCTTGGCATCATTGTTTGCGGAGATGACGTTGGGAATCGTCAGTTCGCAAATATCCTCTTCCAATGTGAATTGGCTTGTGGTGGTCCAGGTGCATGGCGCCACCATCGAAACGAGCACCTCATAGTATCCCTCCTCGGTTGCTTGGTAAACTGCGCCCGTTCCCACGATTTGATCCTCGAAGGTCCACTCATAGGTGAAGTCCGTCTCGAGCAAGCCTTCATTCGTGAAATTCAACGCCACAAGGTCCAAGGCGTCATCTGGGCAAATGAGGTCATTGCCTACCACTGGGTTGGGCGGTGGCAAGAAATCGACTTCGACGTTTTGGGTTACTTCACAGTTGTCGAGGTCTCCCCCAGTCACGGACACCGTCAAGGTCATCACCGTGTCTTGGGTCAACCCATCTACCGTGACGTTGGCGCCGTTGCCGTTGACCAAGTCGGATGGCTCCCAATCATAGGAGTAGTTGAAGCCGGGTTGCTCGTTCAAAACGTCCCCAAACAATTCCACCGGTGAGCCGCAGTATCCGGAAGGCTCTGCAACCGAAACTTCAGGGCCATCAACGACCGTTACTTCTACGTCTGTGGTGTACGTGCAACCGAAGTTGTTCGTGGCCGTGTACGTGTAGGTGCCGGAATCCACTGCCACAATCGTCACGTCGTTGCAGTCTTCACTTTCGTCGTAAATGTTGGGTCCATCCCAAGATGTGCTGTCGCAATCCATGCCGAACACCGGGGTAAACACAATGGGCTCCGGGTACAATTCTGGATCGAAGTTGATGCTCCACTCAAAGATGTACCCGTCATCTGCGGCCCAGCTGTCGCACACTTCGATTTCCCAGGTACCATTGAGCGGGCATCCTTCCAACAGGGTAAATGGCTGCGCGGCTTCATAAGTGCCTGCTGCGAGCGAGCCACCGCCGTTGTCTGCCCAGGTGCCATTCGTCGCCAGCGGGGACCAGTAGTAGTCCCATCCTGTCCCCGGACCGGTTCCGTCCCCTTGGTCTGGCACCCCGAGGTTCGTTCCGCCACCTCCTTGCTGGTGCACCGCCATGCTCTGGCCATTGGGGCAGATGAAGGTAATGGTCAAATCCCCCATAAAGCTGTGCTCGAAGTTGATGAAAAAATCTACGATATCGGAATTCGCATTTTCGATCACCGCCCCGGGAGAAAAGGCTGTAAAGGTCAACTCCGCATTGAAGCACTGCGACTGATCATCGGGGATGAAAAGGCCGCCGCCGAAGTCACCTGAAGGTTCTGAATCGTACGTCACGCCATTGACCACGCCTTCCAGATCAAAAAGCTGGCCTGAACAAATTGTAGCGTCCAAAGAAGTTCCCGTCCAGTCTGGCTCCGTGGAGACCAAGACCAAGTGGTCGACCAAGTTGTTGTTGGAGCAGCCATCGGGATCGTCTTCGGTGATGTTGTTGTCGGCAATGGACAACTGCACTTTGTAGGCACCGGGATTGTCGAACGAGTGGCTGACCACCGGGCCGGTACTCGATGTGTTGTCGTCCCCAAAATCCCATTCCCACGAAACGATTTCAAAGTTGTCCGCAACGGTGGAATTGGAGGCATCGAACGTGATTTCTTCACCCGGGCAAGCCAAATGTGGCACGGGCTCGCCGCTTTCCACAATAGCAAATGGACGTTCGCACGGGTAACCGCAACTCATCTCAGCAACAAAGCTTCCTTCACCCGCTCCGTCGGATGTGAAGTGCAAAGTCAAGCATCCCGTTGGGTTGTCCTCCGATGCAAAGAGTTCCAACCCTTGAGCTTCGTACTCGATGTAGGTGCCAAGCAGGGGCGCCGTGTCGTCAGATCCGTCGAAAATTTGAAGGATGTCGCCCGGGCCCAAATTGGCCAACGCCCAGTACAAGGTGATGATGGTCTCTGGGGCTTCCGGACATACCGTCATTGTAATGTCCTCGTTCGGACCATAATCCCCGGCGCTCAATCCCGTATCTACGAGAAACCCTTCACAGGTCTCGAGGGTGGTATTGGAGATGGCGATTTCTTGAGCATTCGATGTCGCAAACACGAGCGTCATCGCAGCGAAAAAGGCAATCAGTCGGTTCATGCAGAAGGGTTTCATTGCAGTCTTGCGGGTCAGACACGTGAAGGCTCTCACCTCCGGCGCCTTATTAAGTGCGAAAGATAAACAACTCCTGCGCTGGGATGGTTGCAAGAAGAAGAACTCTTGCCCCCACAATGCGTTGAGTCTCACGATTCTTCACTTTTTCCGGTGCAAGAGGTTGCAGATAAAAAATCTGACTATCTTTGCCCCCCCAAACGGGGAATTTTGACCTCTTAGCTCAGCTGGTTAGAGCATCTCACTTTTAATGAGAGGGTCCTGGGTTCGAGTCCCAGAGGGGTCACAAAAAGAGGGTGTCACAGACGCCCTTCTTTTTGCACCGCCCAGGTGCTGAAATTGGTAGACAGGCATGGTTGAGGGCCATGTGTCCGTTAGGGCGTGCGGGTTCGAGTCCCGCCCTGGGCACTTCACTCCTACCCGGGTGGCGAAATTGGTAGACGCGCAGTCTTCAGGCGGCTGTGCCTTCGGGCGTGCTGGTTCGAGTCCAGTTCCGGGTACTGAAAAAGCTTTGGCACCGCCAAGGCTTTTTTTGCGCTGTTCACGCAAGCCCAACCTCCACGTGCGGATTCCGATGCGCAACTCAACCGATTCACCTCCAGCAGGGCGTATCTTTGCCACGTGGTTACGAACAACCCCATTGGCGCACCGCAAGACACGTCCATTACAGGAGTAGAAAGGCCTTTTCTCATAAGCGGTCCCTGTAGTGCCGAATCGGAACAACAAGTGTTGGACACCGCGCGTGCATTGCAGCATACCGGTATTCATTTGTTTCGAGCTGGGGTTTGGAAGCCGCGCACACGGCCCAATGCATTTGAAGGACGTGGCGAACCCGCTTTGGATTGGTTGGTCACCGCAAGGCAAGAGACGGGCATTCCAGTGGCCACCGAAGTGGCCAACACCCAACACGTGGAAGCTTGTTTGAACGCTGGAATCGACGTGTTGTGGATCGGAGCTCGCACCACGGTAAGTCCATTCGCCGTTCAAGAAATCGCTACGGCACTCCAAGGCACCAACGTTCCGGTTTTTGTCAAGAACCCCATGCACGCTGATTTGCCGTTGTGGATGGGCGCCATTGAACGGGTGCGCAAAGCAACGGATGCACCCGTTTGGGCCATTCACCGGGGATTCAGTCGTTACGGTCAACAGGAATACCGCAATGCACCCATGTGGGAAATCGCCATCGCTTTACAGATGGCCATGCCCGAATTGAAAATCATCTGCGATCCCAGCCACATTGCCGGCACGCGAAATCTTCTCGAACGCGTGGCTCAGAAAGCCATGGACCTCGGCATGCACGGACTGATGATGGAAAGCCACTGCCAGCCCGAAGCAGCGATGAGCGATGCCGACCAACAAGTCACCCCTGCTCAGTTCGAAGCATTGATCCAAGGGTTGACCATCCGCGACGCGCACACCGGTCCTTCGGATCCGGCCAACCTCGATGCCTTGCGCTTGCAAATGGACTCCATCGACGAACAGGTCATTGAATTGCTCCAAGCACGCATGAACTTGGCACGCGAAATCGGCCAGTACAAAAAGAACCACGGCATGACCATCCTGCAGATGCAACGATGGAAGGAGGTATTCAAGACCCGTGGCGCCTGGGCAGAAGCTGCAGGCCTGGGCCCAGAATTCATTGAAACCTACCTCGAACAGGTCCACAAAGAGAGCATCCGCGTGCAAAACGAAGAGATGTCTCAAAAAATTTCCGAAAAATAAACCGCTGTAAATCAGTACTTTAAATCGGATTCTCCATTTTTTTTCAGAAAAGTGTAACCAAAAAAGAGCTGCCCCCGTAATAGCAGTTAGGTTTTGGTTTTGCCACGCTCGAATAGAGTGTAAATGAATCAGGCGATTTGGTGAGAAGGGGTCCCTCAACGGAGGGGCCCCTTTGATTTTTTAAGCCCACCGGGTATTACCTATTTCGCGTGAACATGTGCAGCCAAATCTAACGGCTCAAACGCATCAGCACAGGCATCAAGACCACCAAGAGCACAATTCCTGTGGTCAAGAAAAAAGGCACGTCATCAAAGAACGAGAACGCCATCCATCCCCACCAGTCGAAACACGTGAGCGCCACAAACAAGGCAATCCACAGCGCGACCGTCAACGCATACGACACGTAAGCAGCACCGAAGTAAAAACCCGGTTCACGTGCAAAATCCTCCCCACAAACCGGGCATTCCGCAGGCATCTCACTGACGCGCTTCAAATTGTAGGCGCTAGAGAGAAAGAGTTTGCCTTCATAACATTTTGGGCAGCGGTTGCTAAGCAGTGCTCCCAAACGGTTTTTTTTCGGAGGCATCAGATGGGTGGATTAGCTGAAGTCTTGCATGGTAACGAGGCGATGGTACAGGCCCTCCTGTGCCATCAATTCGTCGTGGCTGCCAGTTTCCACGATGCTGCCTTGATCGAGCACAATGATCTTATCGGCGTGGCGAACTGTACTCAACCGGTGGGCTACGACCAGACTCGTCCGCCCTTGCATCAAGCGACCGATGGCCTCCTGGACCTTTTGCTCTGAAGCCGTATCCAGTGCCGAAGTGGCCTCATCCAACAACAACACCGGCGGGTCCTTGTACAGAGCACGAGCAATGCTCAAGCGTTGGCGTTGACCGCCACTCAGCTTGCCGCCTCCATCTCCCACATTCGCCTCCCATTGGCCTTCCATGGCCTCGATGAATTCCCGGGCATTGGCCGCTTCGGCAGCCGCCTCCAACCGCTGCTGCTCCACCTTCCCTCCGGCCAACGAATTCAAGTCAATGTTCTGCGCAACAGAAGCATTGAAAATGCGTGATTCCTGGGTAACCAAGCCCATTTGTGCTCTGAAACCGGACACCTCAAATGTGCTGATATCGGCACCATCCCAAGCGATTCGCCCGTGTTGAATGTCATAAAAACGCGCCAGCAAGTGCATCAAGGTTGTCTTGCCCGAACCGCTCGGACCGACCAGGGCAACCGTCTCGCCCTTTTTGACCTCGAACGACACATCCTTCAACACCGGATCGGCACCATAAGCAAACGTGATGTTTTCGAAGCGGATCTCCGACTCCAACGGCTGGGCCTCGGCCGTTCCCGCATTGACCTCTTCCGCGGCATCCAGGATCTCGTCCATTCGGTCCAACGATGCCGCCCCTTTTTGAATGCGGAACCATCCGTCGCTGATGGAGCGGGCCGGTGGAATAATCTGCGAGAACACCACCAAATACCCGATGAACCAATCGCCGGTCAATCCGCCTTCTCCACTCAACACAAGCTTGCCCCCAAACCACAGCAACACCGCCATCACCGTCAATGAAACCGTTTCCGAGACTGGAGAAGAGAGGTATTCGCGCTTGTACAACCGGCGCATCAGCTTAAAAAATCGCTGGTTCGACGCATCAAAACGGCTGTGAAAACGGTCTTCCGCGTGAAACGCCTTGACAACGGCCATGCCCGCCAAGGTCTCCTCCAAAATCGAGACCAGACCGCCCAGCTCCTCCTTGCCTTTGCGAGCGGCATACTTCAAACTCTTAGCTATGCGGCTGATGACGTATCCGCTCAACGGCAGAAATAGAATGGAAAACAAGGTCAATTCCCAGCTCAGGTAGAACAACGTACCCAACGAGACCAAAATGGCGATGGGTGCCTTGAAGAGGATTTCAACGGTGCCGATGATGCTGAACTCGACCTCCATCAGGTCGTTGGTCATGCGGCTGATGGCATCGCCTTTACGCGCATCCGAATACCACGCCATGGGCAGTTTCAGCACCTTGACGTACATGGCGTTTCGCAAATCGCGGCTGACGCCCGTTCGGATCGTTGCCAAGGAGAACAACGCCGTGTACCCTACAGCATTCTTCAAAATGGTGACACCAACAATGCCCAGGCAGATGTAAAGCAACGCTGCTTCTGTGCCTACGGATTGAACAAAAGCATCGAATTGTCCGCTCAATCGCTCGATTCCGGCGGCATCTGCGGGCAGCTCCACTTCCACATCAGCGGACGTCCCACCGAATAAAATTCTCAGGAATGGAACGACACTCAGAAACGTGAAAAGGGACAAGAACGCATTCAGGATGTTGCAAATGATGTTCACCGCCAAGTTGGCCTTGTACGGCAACACATACCCAATCAACTCCCGCAATCGCTTCAAATCAATGGTCCTTCAATCCGTCCACCAACTGGGCAGACAGCCCAATGTAATTACTGGGGGATAAACGGTGGAGTTCCTGCTTTATTTCCTCTGACACGTCCAGTGTCTGGATGAAGGCCTGGATGCTCCCTTCCGTTATGGCCGTGTTTTGACGCGTCAAGGCCTTGAGCGCCTCATATGGTTTGGGGTACCCTTCTCGGCGCAGGATGGTTTGGATGCCTTCGGCCACGATGGCCCAATTCGCATCGAGGTCGGCCTGAATGGCACCCTCATTCAACAGCAACTTGCCCAATCCCTTTTGCAATGATTGCAAGGCCACCAGGCCGTGGCCAAGCGGCACGCTTAGGTTCCGCAATACGGTCGAATCCGTCAGGTCACGCTGTAGTCGGCTGATGGGCAACTTTTCTGCAAAGTGCTGCAGCACAGCATTGGACACCCCCCAATTGCCTTCCGCATTTTCAAAGTCAATGGGATTCACTTTATGAGGCATCGCGCTGCTGCCCACCTCACCGGCCTTGATTTTTTGCTTGAAATACTCGTGGCTGATGTACGTCCAAACGTCTTTGCACAAGTCCATCAAAATCACTTGGACGCGGCGGACGGTATCGCACCACTCGGCCAACCCATCGTAATGTTCGATTTGCGTGGTGATCTGGCTGCGCGTCAGTCCGAGGCCTTCACCGACAAACCGATTCGCAAAGGCGACCCAATCTGCGTTCGGATACGCCGCCAAATGAGCATTAAACTGCCCCGTGGCTCCACCGAACTTGGCCGGATCCTCCAAGGCCTGCAATTTTGTCAGCTGTACATCCAAACGATCCACGAATACAGCCCACTCTTTGCCCAACGTGACCGGGGATGCTGGCTGGCCGTGGGTGCGCGCCAACATCGGAATGTCCCGCCACTCTCTTGCTTGCGCCAGCAGCGTCGCGCGCACCTCATCGAGGTATGGAATGAAGACTTCTTCGGTGGCGCGTTTCAGGGACAGCGGAATCGCCGTGTTGTTGACGTCTTGGGAGGTCAATCCGAAGTGAACAAACTCCTGAATCG
>CAXREW010000222.1:0-6843 GCA_964229455.1 Flavobacteriaceae bacterium
CGAGGAAGAAATCCATGAGCACACCGCCGTCCCGCCGGCTCAACAAGATGGCCAACAGGGAAATGACCAAGAGCGGCCAGCGCAACCGGTCACGTCCGGCCACACGGAACATGAAAAATAACGCCACGAGGATGGCGCCGAAGTAAAACGCCCCGCCCGAGAAGGTCTGCTCTCCCCAGTAGAGGGGATTGTTCCCGCCTTTGATGTCCGGGCAGAGGATGGACAACCATTCTCCATCGGCCATGCTGTATTCCAAGATGTAGTCGCGGTCCAATCCTTCGGCCGCCTCTGCCGGACCCGCATCTTCAAGGATACGTTCACCTCGGATGGTGTACTGCGCGTATTCCTGCGTTTCCTTCAGGTGAGCATAGCTGGGCAACACCCCAATGATGCCCGCCAACAGCACCATGGCATTGGTCCGCAACGCCTTGGACCAGTTTTGCTCCTGCACACCCAATCGGCACGTCTCGGCCAGTCCGATGGCAACCAACAAGAAGAGCAAGTAATACGTCATTTGCGGGTGACCGGAGGATACATGCATCGCCGTCGCAAAAGCCGCCAATGCAGTTCCCGCAAACAAGCGACCCCGGTACGCCCAAACGACACCCGCGAGTACGAAGGGCATGTACGCTATGGCCTGCACTTTGGTGTTGTGCCCGGCGGAGAAATAAAGCACTTCGAAAGAGCTCAATCCCATCCCTACCCCGCATAGCAGCGCAATCCAAGGTGAAGCACCGAGAGCAAGGGCCAAGATGTACCCACCGACCATGGCCAACCAAAACACCGAGATGCCATTGTACCCTACCAGTGAATTGATTACCCGTTTGGCTTGACTCACCACATCAAACGATGGTTTCGAAGGTAGGATGTGCGTGGAAGGCATTCCCCCGAACATGGAATTGGTCCAGCCCGGTTTTTCACCGAATAGCACCGCTGCATCTTTCGCCTCCTTGCTCATTCCCACCCAATTTTGGATGTCGCCTTGACGCACCACATACCCATCAAACGACTTGGAGAGCAAGACCGATGCCAAGGCATAAAAAACAAGCACCGCAACGTAGTGCATGGCATGTTTTTGGAAATGAGCTTTCAATCGTTCCGTGCGCAATTCAGATTTAGGCCCAAGTTACGGGGAACACCTTCAAGGCTCGTCAATCTCCTCGAAATCCACGTAATCGCCCAACCCGTCGTCCTTGGGCTGGGAAGTGCGGCGCTGGCCGCCCCCTCGTGGGCCCCGGGACGTCGTGTCGGCCTGATTCCGTGTGGCGTTTCGCCGGCCACCAAACAAGCGGTCCAACCAACGAAACACAAACCACACCAGCGCGGCTGTCGCGATGAGTCGAAGCAGCCCCACGCTATTTGCTCAAGTACAAATTCCGCTCGCTGTACACCTTGCGGAAGAACGGATCCCGCAAATCGGGAATGAAACGAATGCCCTCTCCGGTCGACTTCATTTCCGGCCCCAATTCCTTGTTGACTTCGGGGAATTTCTCGTACGAGAAGACCGGGATTTTCACGGCGTAACCGTCGAGTTTCGGGTTGTGGGGTAGGTCCTTCAACTTGGCTTCGCCCATCATGACTTTCGTCGCGTGGTTCACGTACGGTTCGCCGTAGGCTTTTGCGATGAACGGCACCGTTCGCGAGGCACGTGGGTTCGCTTCGATGATGTACACCTGGTCGTCCTTGACGGCAAACTGGATATTGATCAAGCCCACCGTCTCCAGCGCGAGCGCGATGCGCTTGGTGTACTCTTCAATCTGGCTGATGATCAAATCGCCCAGGTTGTACGGAGGCAGCACCGCGTAGCTATCGCCGCTGTGGATGCCGGCGGGCTCGATGTGTTGCATGATGCCAATGATGCGCACCTCATCGCCGTCGCAGATGGCATCCGCTTCGCATTCAATGGCCCCATCGAGGTAGTGATCGAGCAGGACCTTGTTGTCTGGCATGTCCCGGAACATGTCGATTACGTGCCGCTCAAGCTCGTCCTCGTTGATGACAATCTTCATGCGCTGCCCGCCCAGGACGTAGCTGGGTCGCACCAGTAGTGGGAAACCGAGCTTTTTGCTCAGCTCGTTGGCTTCGTCGGCGGTTTCCACCACGCCGAAGTCCGGGTACGGGACCCCTTCGTCACGCAGGAGCGTTGAAAACGAACCGCGGTCTTCAGCCAAGTCCAACGCACGGTAGCTCGTGCCGATGATTTTGATGCCGTAGCGCTCGAGCTTCTCCGCCAGCTTCAATGCGGTCTGACCACCCAGCTGGACAATGACCCCTTCGGGCTTTTCGTGCAAGATGATGTCGTAAATGTGCTCCCAGAAAACCGGTTCGAAGTAAAGTTTATCCGCTGTATCCGAATCGGTCGACACCGTCTCCGGATTGCAGTTGATCATGATGGTCTCGTAGCCGCATTCTTTTGCGGCGAGCACCCCGTGGACGCAACAGTAATCGAATTCGATGCCCTGTCCGATGCGGTTGGGGCCACTGCCCAAGACCACGATTTTCTTCCTGTCGGTGACAATGCTCTCATTCTCCACCTCAAACGTGGAGTAGTAGTACGGTGTTTGCGCCGGGAATTCCGCTGCACACGTATCCACGAGTTTGTACGTCCGGATGATACCGAGGTTGACGCGGTGCGCGTGCACTTCCGACTCGAGGCAATCGAGCATGTGGGCGATCTGCCGGTCTGCGTAGCCTTTTTGCTTCGCTTCGCGCAAAACCACCTCCGGAATCGTATCCAGCGTGTACTTGCCAATCTCTTCTTCCAAGTGAACGAGTTCCTCAATCTGGCGCAAGAACCACGGATCGATCTTGGTGATTTCGTAAATCTTCCGAATTGGGATGCCCAACTTCATGGCATCATACAAGTGGAACAAGCGGTTCCAACTCGCGTGGCGCAAGCTGTTGAAGATGGCGTCTTGGTCGCGGAGTTCGCGGCCATCGCAACCCAAACCATTGCGACCCACTTCCAGTGATTGGGCGGCTTTTTGAAGCGCCTCTTGGAAGGAACGACCAATGGCCATCACCTCACCGACGGCCTTCATTTGCAGCCCCAGTTCGCGGTTCGCCCCTTTGAACTTGTCAAAGTTCCACCGCGGCACCTTGACCACCACGTAATCGAGCGTAGGCTCGAACATGGCACTGGTCGTACCGGTAATGGGGTTGGGCAATTCATCGAGGTGGTACCCGATGGCCAACTTCGCGGCAATCTTCGCAATCGGATAGCCGGTGGCCTTGGATGCAAGCGCCGAGGAGCGACTCACACGCGGATTGATCTCGATGGCGATGATGTCTTCGTTCTCATCATTGGACACGGCGAACTGTACGTTGCAACCGCCAGCAAAATCGCCGATTTCGCGCATCATGCGAATCGCCATGTCGCGCATGCGCTGGAACGTGGTATCGCTCAAGGTCATCGCCGGAGCCACCGTGATGCTGTCCCCGGTGTGAATGCCCATCGGATCGAAATTCTCAATCGAACAGATGATGGTGACGTTGTCGTTGCTGTCGCGCAACAGCTCCAGTTCGTACTCCTTCCAGCCCATCACCGCCTTGTCAATCATGACCTCGTGGATGGGGCTGAGGTGCAAGCCCCGGGTCAAGGCTTCATCGAACTCGGCCGGGTCGTAAATGATGCTCGCGCCGGCTCCACCGAGCGTGTAGCTCGCGCGAATGCACAGCGGAAATCCGAATTGCTGAGCCGCTTCTTTGCCTTCAAGGAAACTCTTCGCCGTGGCTTGGGGAGCCATCGGAATGCCCATGGACTCCATCAGGTCGCGGAAGCGCTCGCGGTTCTCGGTGATTTCAATCGCATCAATATCGACACCGATCATCCGCACGTTGTGCTCCTTCCAAATGCCCATCTCATCGCACTGAATGCACAGGTTCAATGCCGTCTGTCCCCCCATCGTCGGCAGCACCGAATCAATGTTGGGGTGCTTCTCCAGGATTTTTTCAATGGAAGCTGGTTCCAGCGGCTCGAGGTACACGTGATCCGCCATCACCGGGTCGGTCATGATGGTCGCAGGGTTGGAATTGATGAGGGTGGTTTCGATGCCTTCTTCGCGAAGGGAACGGAGGGCTTGGGATCCGGAATAATCAAACTCGCAAGCCTGTCCAATGACAATCGGTCCGCTGCCAATGAGGAGAACCGATTTGATGCTTTTGTCTTTGGGCATTTTTTTTTTACCCCGCTCACACTAGGCGAACGGGCGGCAAATTTTCAAGACCGTTGGGGACATTTCCGGGCACAAAATTACACGTCGCCTTCAATCCTTCAGAAAAAAGTCATCCACAATTTCCACGCGCTATCCACATTGCACCCGACCTTTGAATCATGGAGTTTGCAACACCCAAGGAGCAGGGGCAGCGGTCGGCAATCATCGCCGATGGCTGGGAAATTGAATACGCTGTCTGGACGACCGGCGATCTCCCTTCGGTCGAAGTTCCGGTGGTGGTCGCCTTTCACGGTTTTGCACGCCCATTGGAAGATTTTCGAGCCGCCCATCATGCCTGGCCACAGCCGCACGCCATGGTCTCCATCCACTTACCGCATCACGGAGGTAGCGGCCCCCTTCAAGGAAGCGGACCTGATGATCGTCCAATGAATCCCGAGGTGTTCAACCGCATCATCGACGTCATCATCTCCCGCGAAATTCCGAACGCCGGAAACCGATCCTTGCTCGGGTACAGCATCGGAGGCAGGATTGCGCTGGCGCTTTTGGTCGACCGTCCTGCTGCCTGGCACGATGTCATTCTGTTAGCGCCGGACGGACTAAAACAGTCTCCCTTTTACGCCATTACCGTGCACACCCGCTTCGGACGGTGGGCGTGGTTTTGGATGGACCGCCACGAGCAATGGGTGTGGAAGTGGTCGGATGCGTTGTTCAAGCGGGGGCTTATCTCGAAACACCTTCACGGGTTTATCTACTTCCATTCATCGTCACATGCCATGCGTATGATGGTGTGGAAAGGCTGGAGAAGCCACCGAGCATGCTGGCCAGGGCATAGCGCCATCAAGGCTGCGCTTGAACAGGTGCCACGTGCCACCCTTGTTTTTGGGGAATTTGACAAAATCATCCCGTTCGGTAACGCGAAGCGGCTCCGGCGCATGACCCGAAACCAGCAACACGTCGCGTACCAAACCGTCCGATCCGGCCACAACCTGCTCAAACCCGAAACGATGGATGAAGTTGTTCGCTGTATCTTCGGTTCATGAGTTGGCTTCACGACCTTCAAAACGATCAGCAGACAGGACGCAAGCGCCTTGCCGCTTTGCTCGATCCCGATGACTTGCCAACCGGTCGCGATTGGACCCGATTCATGGATGGACTGAATGCTTCGCCAATCACCGACATTTTCGTTGGAGGCAGCCTCCTCACTGCGCGCAATGTCAAAGACATTCTGCATTCGCTGCGCGCCCACTACAAAGGGCGGGTGACGCTGTTTCCCGGGAGCCCTGAACAAGTGACCCCCGGAGCTGATGCCGTGCTCTTTCTTTCGTTGATCTCCGGTCGCAACCCCGATTTGCTCATTGGTAGGCACGTCGAGAGCGGGATGCGCATCCGTGAAATGGGGATGGACGTGGTCCCGACGGGCTACATGCTCATCGGGGATGGACCGTTGACCACAGCCGCGTACATGAGCAACAGTTATCCCATCCCATCTGCCAAAAAAGAAATCGCCGTAGCCACCGCGGTCGCCGGCGAAATGCTTGGCCTCGGCGCCTTGTTTTTGGACGCCGGAAGCGGGGCGCAACAATGTATTTCACCCTCCACCATTCGCGCCGTGCGCAATGCCGTGGATTGCCCCATCATCGTCGGTGGAGGCATTGGCGATGCTGCAGGCATTGAAGCTGCCTGGCAAGCCGGTGCTGACCTTGTGGTCATCGGACACGCCATTGAAAGCAGGCCCTTTCAACTGGATTGGTTGCCGCACCCGGAGGCGTTCAGCATGCAGTCCAATCCAGCTGAAGAGCAACTTTAACCCAGCACGTTCAGAACGAGAATTCCAGGGCCACGAGGCCGTGGCGTCCCGCCTGAGGGTAAACGTAGACCTCCGAAATTTCCTCTCCGCCCCATTCGTAGAAGTAGGCCCAACCATTCGCGCTGTACTGAGCATCCAAGAAATTGCGGAGGTACCCTGATACCGCCACGTACGAGCCGTTCGGGCGGTTCCACATCCAGCGTACTCGGGCGTCGTGCACATTGTACGCATCCAAAGAACGCACATCACTCGAGGTGTTGTCCAAGTACTGCTTCCCAACGTGGCGGGCGGACCATTCAAGCAAGCAGGTAGATCCAACCCCGTCTTCATTGAGGCGATTGATGGCCTCCCACGTCACGACACTCGATGCCGTGAAATTGGGCGAGAAACTGATGTCCGTCGGTTCCATGTCCAAGCCGAACCCGAACTCGGTGATGCGGTTCTGTGAAGCGGTCACGGTGCTATACCACTGCAGTCCGTTCATCGGACGCCATACGTTGGTCCACTCCAGTCCTGCTCGGTAACTGCTTGCGACATTCTGGCGAATCGGAGAGCCTACATCGTTCAACGCCCCGGTGAGCACGAGTTGGTTTTCGTATTGCATGTAGTAGCCCACGGCCTGCATGCTCCATTCTGGTGTCGAGATTTCCCACCCCAATTCCAGGTCCGTCAGCTGTTCCGCCTTGGGATAAGCTACGGTGACTCGGTCGATGAAATCGTTGCGAACAGGCTCTCGGCTTCCTTGCGCGACAGAAGCAAAGACCCGGCTGCTTGGGTTGAGGATGTAATCGAATCCAAGCTTGGGGTTGATAAACGTCATGGCCGTGTCGACATACAAGGTGCGCAAGTCATTATCGGTGC
>CAXREW010000223.1:0-3389 GCA_964229455.1 Flavobacteriaceae bacterium
CTTCCCCGCCAAACCAGAATCACCGTACATGCGCTTTGCCCTTATCGTCCTTTTCAGTGCTCTTTTGAGCACACAGTCGTTTGCACAAGACCCCGACACAACGTGGGTTCAAACGTTTACGTGGGAAGCCCAAAACAACCCGGCGACCGCCTACGATAGCCCGGGACGACGCTGGTTTGATTTCCCAGCGAGTGACAACGACAGCTCCTACCAAAAGGTCCTGATGTATTACAACCTGAAGTGTTTTGAGGACGGTACAGCCGGAAACCTGGGGTATGCTTGCGGCGAGTGGGATTATTTGACCTACACGTATTTGTTCGATCACACCGGGATGATGGACAGCAATTTGTTGACCCACCCGCACTGGTTGATCGACGACTTAGATTTCATGTCAGACACGTTGGTAACCGATGTCGTACAGGCTCCTGTTGACACCGTACGGTGGACATACGACAGTTTCGAGATTGCTGGCGCCGCTTCCACGGGCGCATCGGATGGCGCTTCAACTGCTGCATCATCTGAGCTTGGTTGGGAGAACGGCCGGGGCCGCATGCAATGGCTGTGGACGGCGGATGAACTCGAGGCCATGGGCTGGAACGGTACCCCCGGCGTAGGCCTTGAATGGCCAGCCGTAGCATCTTTGGTGGACGCCCGGGATGCCGTGCAATGGACCCTCTACTGGTCGGAGGCTGACACATTAGAAGGCTTCCACACGGGGCCGGTGGCTGCTTCAAGCAAGGTGTCGGATGCTTCGATGCCGGGGCGTTTTGTGTTGGATGCTACGCTGGAATGGGACGGCACGAGCCATCTCGTTGTTGAGGTGTTGATGCAATTGGATGAGATGTCCGTTTGGGAAACCGATTGGGTGGGTGATTCGGCTCCGCAAAAGACATGGCAAGCCACCACGGCCGGTAGCTATGTGCACTTTGATGGCAATGATCGAATTGAGGTAGCGGTAGAGGAAATCAACGCCATTGAGGACGCCGTGACAGTCGAATTCTGGTCCCGCGGGACGCCCGAATTCCAGCCGGAAAACAACTCGATTTGCGAAGGCATGAATGCCAGCAACCAGCGCGAGATCAACATTCATTTGCCGTGGTCCAACGGCCGCATCTACTGGGATGCCGGTGGAGTCGGAGGCTACGACCGCATTGACCAAGCGGCCAGCGCCAATCAGTACGAGGGCGAATGGCACCACTGGGCCTTCACCAAAGACGTGGTGACCGAAACCATGGCCATCTACTTCGACGGGGCTTTGTGGCACTCGGGAACCGACAAAGACAACTTGTTTGGCGAAATGGTCCGCTTCCACATCGGATGTAATGGAAACGGAGGCAACGACTACCGAGGGGACGTTGATGAATTCCGCATGTGGAATGCGGCATTGACACCGACGACGGTGGCCGATTTCTACAACCGGTCCGTGGATGCATCCCATCCCAATGCGGACGATTTATTGCTCGAAGTTTCGATGGATGTGAATCCTGACCTCAACGCCATCGGCGATGGAGTGACCCATTTCTCGCATGGCAACGCTGGGGCACGCGAGTATGCCGCGAATGAGGCATTTTGGCACCCCGGGGAGATGCCGCAAGGCGTTCGTCCGAGCTTGATCTGGTGGTCTGGTGATGCCGTTGTGGCGGACCCGGTAGTGGTGGATCACATTGAGGCCATTCCGGCGACGAGCATTGCGGAGTGGGCGGTACAAGGCAACGCTGTGTCATGGGAATCACTGGAGTACGGTTGGCCTGCGGAGACCGTTCGTACGACCCGCACCCCAGATGGCGAAGTGCTCGCGACGTATCCGCTTGAGGGCGATGCTACGGCATTTCTTAATGATACCCTGACGGATTTCTCGGTGCCTTTTGAAGTGGTGGATCGGTATGAATTGGCCCGTTACATCACTCCGTATGGCATTGGACTGACATTGGACGATGACGGCTGGACCTGGATTTTTGACGTGTCGGACTATGTTCATTTATTGCGTGATAGTGTCGAACTGCAAGCAGGGAATTGGCAAGAGCTGTTGGACATGAAATTTGCCTTTGTGCACGGCACGCCACCACGCGATGTGAAGCGCATGGATGCCTTTTGGAAGGGCCAATACGCCTTGTCGACATTTGATGGCAACGTGACTGATCACGCGTTCACCCCGCAAGAAGGAGAGTCGATGTTCCGGTTGAAAACCCGTGCGAGCGGACACGGCTTTGGATCAGGAAACAACTGCGCGGAGTTCTGTTACAACACGCACTCGGTCAAGGTGAATGGCGACACACAGTGGAGCTGGGAAATCATGCGCGAATGCGCAGACAACGCCTTGTACCCCCAAGGCGGTACGTGGATTTATGATCGAGCCGGTTGGTGCCCCGGTGCTGTGGTAGATACGAAGGATTTCGAATTGACCCCGTTGGTGGCTGGTCAAGACGAGTTCTCTGTGGATTACGACATCACCTACGACCCCGACGGGAACTACCGATTCGAGGGCCAAATCGTCGCGTACGGCGATCCCAACATGCAATACGATGTGGAGATCAGCCAAATCCTGTCCCCCTCTGACGACAAGTTGGAATCTCGGTGGAACCCCATCTGCGAATCACCGACCGTGCGGATCCGCAACAACGGTTCCCAGCCATTGACCTCCTGCCAGTTTAGCTACGGCATCGAAGGTGGAGCTACAGCCACGTATGAGTGGACAGGCAACTTGGCCTTCCTCGAGTCGGTTGAAGTGGATTTGCCCTACGACGACCCCACCTTGTACGAAGGGGACAATGAAGAGTGGGTGCTGTTCGAGGTCGAAGTCAATCAGCCCAACGGCATGGTCGATGAGGAGCCGCGCAATAACAAAGCGAATTCCCGATTCCACCGTGTGCCCACGTGGTCGTACCCCGATTTGGATGACAACCGACTCATCGTGTGGACCAAAACCAACCAGGTGGCGTGGGAGACCTCCGTTGAGTTGCTTGATGCCGCTGGAAATGTGGTGTGGGAGCGTGGGTACCCTACCGCCAACACGACGTTCAAAGACACCTTGTCCCTCAATCAGGGCTGCTACCGTTTCACCATCAACGATGTGGGCGACGACGGCCAAAGCTTCTGGGCCAACAGCGACGGTTCCGGATACACGCGCCTGAAAAAAGTGGCCGGAGGGAACTTCATCAACTTCGAACCTGATTTCGGGAAGTACATCTCCCAAGCGTTTTTCTTCCAGACCAATTTGGTTGCTGTTGAGGAAGAGCTGCCGGTTTCGCCGGCCTCGATGGTGGTGTTCCCGAATCCATCAGACGGTGTGTTCCAGGTGTCCCTCGGTGGATTCCAGGCTGGACAGGCGCTCGATTGGCAATGCTACGATGCCATGGGAAGGCTGATTCAGTCGGGTCAGTGGCGCGTTC
>CAXREW010000224.1:0-2976 GCA_964229455.1 Flavobacteriaceae bacterium
GCGTCCTTGCCGCGGAACTTCGCGCGGGGATTGGTATAGAATGCACTGACATCGACCGCAACGGAACGGCCAGGCTTCGAGTTGGCCCCCAAGACGTTTGTTCCACCCGTAAGGTTGGAGTTGATGAACCGTCCGGCAATGCCGCCGCTGAATCGGTCACTCAATTTCTGACTGTATCCCACGTCCAAGCTGAACTCAGCAGGTTGGAAATCGCGGATGGTTGTTCCTGTCTCGTCCGTGAAGGTGATGTTGCCCAGGCTAAAGTAACGAAGAGCTCCACCCCATGCCGAACGGTTGTCTATCCGGCGAATCGCTGATAGGTAGGCCAAATTCATGTCATCGACGAGCGCACGCAACCAGGGCGCGTATGCAAGGCTGAATTCAACTTCATCGGTTACGAAGGCCATCTTGGCCGGATTCCAGTGCAGGCTGTTTCCATCGGGCGAGAGCGCGACCCCGGCATCGCCAAGGGCTCCCGAACGCGAGTCCGGAGCAATCATCAGGAACGGCACGGCTGTCGTAATGGTGTTCAGCTGCACCTGCTGAGTTACCTCACCTGGCGTCAACTGAGCGCTTGCAGTACCAACTGCCAGCAGCAAGACTGCCGAGGCTGCCATTTTACACACAAAAGCTTTCATCTCTTTCATCGTTGTCGGGGTAGCGCAAAGTAAACGCAAAAACACATCATTTGGTTACGGACGGATAACGACCAACTGGTCGGAATATTGTGCCGCAGCACCCGATTCGGGCACCAGGGTCAGTCGGAAGATGTACAATCCGGCAGATACCGCCGTTCCAGTCGCGTCATTCCGCTGGTCCCAACGGACTGAATTGTCGCGGAAGCCATCGGCATGCCACGCAGCTTCCCGGCGGTGTACCAGCGCACCAGAGGCCGAGAACACCTCTAAGACGTATTGGGCATCGGCGCACGCGATGTTGTGTTCTATATTGAAGTTGAACCCCGTAGCCGACGGATTGGGATAGGCCAAGACGGATCCAATGGCCGCTTCCAAACTCGAGGCAACGATGAAGTCCACTTCCGCACTGCCTTTGTTGTTCTGCACATCCCAAACCACCAATTCAAGGGTGTGAGAGCCCTCCTCAAGCCCCATGAATGGATACCGTACCGTACCGCTTTGGTAGGTGTTCAGGTCGGTGGTGTAATGATCGTTCAGTACAATACTCTCATCGGACTGACCATCCAGGGTGGCCTTGATGTCATGGCCAATGCCCACGCCTGAAGCATTGATTCCGCCTTCGTCGAACACCCGAGCCAGCAGCCATGGATTCTCGTCGGTCATGCCGCCCGACACGAACAAGGTGTCATTTAAAAACAGCCGGACAGCCGGAGGCGTCTCATCCACTGCATAGGACGAGCTCACTCCGCCCACAATGAAGTCTTCATTGGCCCCGTGCGCATCGGTGGAATCTGAAACGGCATATGCACTGATCCGGCCTGGACCGTAGCTGTAGTCAATATCCCGCGGCACGACGAAATCAAAAGCAAAGGTTCCATTGGTGACGCTCGCCACGCCTCGGAACAGCACATTGCGAAACACCTGAAACGTATGGGGATTCGGTGCGCCGTCGTTGTTCAGGGTGGTGATTTGTGATCGCTTATCGAAGAGCTGCACGTGGACAATGCCGTCAAACCCGTGCAGGGTGTCACCGCCTGCATTTGACACGTAGCCGGCAACTGACGCCAAATCGAGTGCGCGCAGGGTGTCTGGCAACGAGGTAATCTGCACCTGGTGCTTGGGATAGTTCAATTGCAGTGCCGGATCGCCCAGCAGCGAGAAATTGCGTTTGTTGCTGCTGTTGGCGACTTGCGGATCGTTTTTGGTCACCTTGACGATGTCTCCAAGGCGCAGAGGCACGGATCCCGTGTCCTGCAGCGCGATGGCATAAAAGGCGCGGTTGAGCTGTTGGTTCGACCCACTGAACACGACGCGTGTGGTCGTGAGCATCGCAATGGCGCCCCCATCGGGATTGCGCACCATCATTTCGCCTGCTGAGTCCACTTCTGGATCATCGAAACGCGCCAATTCGCATGTTGCCGTCATGAACAGCGGCATGCGCGCGAGGTTTTCCCAATTCTGTATGGTGGTCGTATTCAAAATGCGTTCGTGCGACCAGCCGCGCTCTCCGCCATGTCCGATGTAGTTCACAATGAGTACACCGTCCTGAACCTGTCGGTCGATGGCCAATTGTGCATCCGGGTACCGCTCTCCACCCGGTGTGGATTCCTGTGGGTAGGCGTCCAGGTAAATCTTGGTCACATCGTACTCCGGATGTTCTTGCGCAAGCTTTGTGGCGTGCTCATCAGAGTTGACCATGTGCTCGATTTCGGTGGGGCCGCCGTTGCCGTCCATATCATCACTGACAAAGCAAATGCGGTTGCGCCATCGGCCGTCATTAGCTCCGACTTCACCCACACAGCCTCCTTCCATGACTTCCGCACTGGGGTGGCGCATGTACGCGACAATTTTATCGACCATGGCATTCGCCTCGGTTTCGGTCTCGCACGCAATTCGCCCCACACCAATGGCCAACTTATCTCCGATGCCCTCGCCATACTGGTCCTCCAAGAAGCCGAAGTAATCATCGCTCACGTAGCTTCCGTTCGGGCTGACAGAATTCTCGCTTTGGTAGGTAATGACGTAAGTGGAAGCCTCCAAGTTGACGCGGTTGGCATAGGTGCCGTCTCCGAAAAGCTGCAGGTACTTCGGAGGCTCCCAACCGCCGTCCAAAGCGCGGTCACGAAGCATCATCATCAACATCTTGATAGCCGTTGGATCAATGCTGCCACTTGAGAATTCATCAAATACCGTGCGTTGCGTCGTCACCAACACCTCCAATCCGTCATCCGCGTGCAACGCTGCAAGCCGTTGGGCGGCTTCCAAGAAAATGGGACGGGTCACGATCACGAGGTCAGCACGTTCAACGGCATGCAGGTTGGAAGGCGCAACGAGGCCC
>CAXREW010000225.1:0-2119 GCA_964229455.1 Flavobacteriaceae bacterium
ATTTAAATGAAGGCCTGCGCGCTACTTGGGGGCAAAACGCTAAATCTTATCTATCAGAACTTTCCTTGCAGAAAGCGGTTTCCCCTAACTCCGGGTTAATTCATAAGCTACAACGACAGTAAAAAATTCCCACCACTACCATCCCCCACCTCAATCCGGCCGCCGTGGTACTCCTCGATGATCCGCTTGCATAGGGATAGGCCAAGGCCCCAGCCGCGGGCTTTGGTGGTGTAGCCAGGTTGGAAGATTTCCTTGCGCTTGGATTTGGGGATGCCGGGGCCGGTGTCTCTAACGGTGACCAGCACGCCTGTTTCAGCTTCCGACACCGCCAAAGTGAGGGTGCCTTCCCGGTCCATCGCGTCTACCTCGTATCGGATGAGGTTCTCAAGTACCCAACTGAACAAGGGTGGGCTCAGGGCCGATTCGATCGACGCCGAGGGCGCATCAAACATCATTTCGACGTTTTTGGAGACCCTAGGCTGCAGGTATTCGACGGTGTCCCGCACCACCACCACCACGTCGTGCTCCTTAAGAATGGGCTTGGAGCCAATTTTACTGAAGCGATCGACTACCGTGTTGAGCCGCACGATGTCGCGGTTCATCTCGCCGAGGTAATCTGTGCGGACGCCTTCCGCCTCCAGCAATCCGACCCACGCCATCAACGAGCTGAGCGGCGTGCCGAGTTGGTGGGCGGTCTCCTTGGCCATCCCCACCCACACTTGGTCTTGCTCGGCGCGACGGAAGCTGCTGAAAATCAGGTATGACACCAGCGCAAAAACCGCAATCAAAACGAGCTGCACCAACGGGTAATAGCGTAGTTGAGTGAGCACAATGGAATCGGCGAAATAGATGTATTGGCGGCCTTCGCCCGGGAGGTCCACCGCAATGGGGTCGTTCGACGAAGCCATGTCCGCAAGGAGGGATTCGAGGCGAGTGGGGTCGGCTACCGCCGCGGAATCAACGCGTTGAAAATGCACGACGGCCCTGCGGGTGCTATCCGTCATGACGACGGGAACCGAGGCGCTGTTCAGGACCGTCTCGCTGATGAACGAGTCGATCAGATCCTGCATCACGTCTTTGAGCTCACTGAATCGCAGGCTCTCGCTCCAGTAAATGGTGTGGCCGACGTCGTTGAATACGATGGGGTCGTTCGCGGCGCGCATCGTAGCCTTCAATGAATCCAGGTCGACACCGTGGTCGACATTCACCCGATAGAGCAACTCGTCGCTCTCGTCAAAAATCAGCACCGGGATGGTCTTGTTGGACCAGAGGTAGTCGGTAATGAACGTCAGGTCCATCCCGCGGGGCGGGTTGTTGATGAGCCGGTAGGCGTCCGCCAGACGGTCGGCCTTTTGGCGTTCTTCGTCACCCAAGTCCTCAAACAAATGCTGCGTGTAGCCCACCAATGCTGCGCGCTGGACGATGGCTTCCGACCACAACTTTACCTTCGTCTGCTCCTCAACACGGATGCGCTGCGCTATGTCATTCGAGTACCATAACGTCGCCACCACGATAACCGCAGCCGCGACAAGAAGCACCCGCTTCCAACGTTGTTTGTTGGAGTAGACGTTCATGGATTAGTTGTAGGCGGGACAAGGAATGGTGTGGCCTGCCGGACGGCCTGAGCACGCATTGATGCCAATGACAATTTCATGGGTGTTCGCCCCACCGGCTCCTGCCAGCGGCGACACATTCAGTTCGTAGGCGTAGCCAATGCTGAGGTAATCCAAAACCTTGGCTTGAGCCGCAACAATCAGCGCGCTTTGTGAGCGGTAACCGAGGCCGACCCCCACCACTTGGTCGTACTTGAACAGTCCGAGCACTTCCGCTGCAGGCGGAACCCCAGATCCGAGGCGCGCTTGGGCTGAAGGGAGGAACATCCACCGACCGTCGAGTTCCACTTCGGAACCAGCGAGCACCACCAACTGGCGCCGCAGCTTGCCGAACTGGCTGATCTTTTCCATGGACGGTTGAGTCACGTTCTGGATGGTAAGTCCGGCGTATTTCTCGCGGTCGTAGTACCAGAGGCTCGCGTCGAGGATGGGCACGATGAATTGTTGGTCACCGAATACGGCCGGATCGTTCGCCACCTGCAATTCCGGCATGTCCAGAAGGCTAA
>CAXREW010000226.1:0-2154 GCA_964229455.1 Flavobacteriaceae bacterium
GTCCTCGAAGTACACCAATCGGAAACGTATGGATTAGATTTGCAGCTCACCGGCCTCGCCATCGACGGCGACCCCGCGGCCAACTTAGTTAGTAGAGCCTACCACCTCGTCAAGGAGCGTTATGGCATTGGCGGCGTGACCGCTCACCTGCACAAGGTGATTCCCATGGGAGCCGGTTTGGGCGGAGGAAGTTCGGACGGAACATGCATGCTGCGTCTGCTCGACGCCCTGTTCGAATTGAACCTGAGCGATGCAGACGGTGAGGCCCTCGCGGCCGAACTCGGTTCCGACTGTCCCTTCTTCTGGCGAGCCCAGCCAGCGCTGGTCACCGGACGAGGCGAGCACCTCGAAGCGTGGCATTTTGAATTTCCGGCGGATACGTACATCGCAGTCGCCCATCCGGGCATCCACGTAAGCACGCGTGACGCCTTCCAGGGCGTTACGCCGCAGCCCAGCAATGTGGATTTCCACGCGCTGGCCACGGCGCCATTGACCGATTGGGATCAAATCTTGCGCAATGACTTTCAACCGGGCATCGAAGCCCTACACCCTGCCATTCGACAGGTGCGCGAGTTGCTTCAAGCACAGGGTGCCCTGTACAGCCAGATGACCGGCACAGGAAGCGCTTGCTTCGGCCTTTTCTCTTCAGAAGAATCCGCGCTCAAAGCCTGCAAGGCAGCCCGCGCGAACGGCTGGACAGCCAACGCTACCAGAGCCAACCGGTAGCCTTACTTCGGCGCCTTCCAGCAAATCAACGCACCGACCACCGCAAAAATCAAGTTGGGCAACCACGCCGCCAAGCGCAACCAATTGTCGGTTGAAATCAATGCATCCGGCGGCAGCACTACCGAAGCGGCATAGACGGTGATGATTTTGGAAGCGAAGACGAAAAGAAATCCGGTGACCACGGCCAAGAACAGGTGGAATCCCATGCCGCCCCGCAATTTGCGCGCAGCGATGCCCACCCCGATGACCATCAACACGTAAATCGAAAACGGATTGGCGGTGCGGCCGAACCGCTCCAGCTTGAGCATGGCGACCTTCGCGCCGCGTTTGGTTTCGCGTTCAATGTGTTCGTCCAAGCGTGGCGTGGTCAAGGTCGACGTCATCACCGCCCGCTGCCCAAAATCACTGATGCGCATGTCAATGGCGGTGTCGTGGCGGGTGACGTAGCGGAGGTTTTCCGAGCCGTCCGGAGCGATGTCGCGAATGCGGGCATTGACCAGCCGCCACACGCTGTCCTCTTCGAGCCACGTGGCCTTCGCGGCGAGGATGCGCTGCTCCAATTCGCCATTGTCCCCCCACCGCTCAAGCTGAAATCGATAACCCGTGTTGCGATTGACCGTGATGGACCGGAAATACGCCACCACATTGGGGGAGATTTCCCGGTACATGTGCTGGTCGCTGATGTTAAAATTCACGTGTACATACTGCACCTCGAAATCCACCTTGCTCTCGTTGGCCTTGGGAAGGATGAAGTGGGAAATCAGCAAGGAAAGTCCGACGAGTACCGTTGCGGCCAGGAAGTACGGACGCATCAACCGCGCGAAGCTCATGCCCGAACTCAGCATGGCCACGATTTCGGTGTTTTGCGCCAACCGGCTCGTGAACCAGATGATGGTGAGGAAGACAATGAAGCCGCTGAGCAGGTTGCCAAAATGAAAGCAAAAGCTCAGGTAATAGAGGATGGTCGCGCCCAAGGGAGCTTGGTTGGCGAGCAGCCTCCCCACATTTTCCATCAAATCAAACACCACGGCCACCACGCAAAACACCGCAATCATGAAGAAGAACGTGGTCAAGAACTTCTTCGCGATGTAGCGGTCGAGGCGTTGAAGGCGAAAGCGGCCCATTCCGGTTAGAGGCGTTGGTTCCATTGCGGTACGACGGCGTTTTTCCACTCGGTGAAATCACCCGCGAGGATGTGGGCCCGCGCTTGCCGTGCGAGCTCGAGGTAGAAGGCCAGATTGTGTACGCTGCAGATGTACAACGAGAGGTATTCATTGGCCTTCAACAAATGCCGAACGTACGCTTTGGAATACTGGGTGTCTACCGGCGAAGTACCTTGAGAATCGAGCGGACTGTGGTCGTTGGACCACTTTTCGTTTTTCATGTTGAGCGTACCGTTCCAAGTGAACAGCAGGCCGTGGCGGGCGT
>CAXREW010000227.1:0-5335 GCA_964229455.1 Flavobacteriaceae bacterium
CTCCAGAAATGGAGGGCCTCATGCACGGCATGCTCGGCGACGCCCTGCATGAAACCGGGGAGCCGACGCGCGCCTTCGCCGCATACGAGAAAAGCCTCGAACGGCTGCCGGACAATCCCGCGGTGCTGAACAACTACGCCTACTACCTGGCCGAAGCCGATGAGAACCTCCCACGGGCACTGGAGCTGAGTACGCGCTTGATGGAGTTGGCGCCGATGGAGCCCAATTTCATGGACACCCACGCGTGGGCGCTTTACAAAAACGGACAGTATCCGGAGGCCCTGGATTTCATCACGCAAGCCTTGTTCCAATCCGAGAACCAAGGTCCGGCGTTTTGGGAACACGACGGGGACATTCGTTTGGCCATGGGTGACGCTGCTGGGGCAGTGGCTTCGTGGCAGCGAGCGCTGGAGGCCGGCGGCGATGCCAATGCCCTGAATACCAAAATCCAAGCGCACGAATGAAACAGCAGCCCCTCCTTTTCTTGGTGTTGGGCGTTCTGTTGAGTTTGGGGACGGGGTGCTCCAATTCGGCGCGCATTGCCCGGGGCAAGCCGCTCAAGAACCTCAACGTGGGGCAAATCCTCGAGCGGTACGACGAACAAGCGGCAGAATGGGATTGGGTCGGCATGCGGCTGGACGTTACCGTGGACGCCGAAGGGCAGCGGGAGTCCTTCAAGGCTTCCGTGCGGATGGCCCGGGACAGCGCCATTTGGATGAGCATATCCCCTGCTTTGGGGGTGGAAGTGGCGCGGATTATGCTGGAGCCCGACACGGTGCTTTTTGTCAGCAAGATTCCAGGGAACAAGTTTTACTACGCCGGCAACTACGAAGCACTGGGCGATTGGGCCGATACACCGTTGGCCTTCGAAGACGTGCAGGCCATTTTGGGGGGATTCCCGATGGGGTTGAATCCGGAAGAGGACAAATTCAACTCCAAGGTAGACGGTGACAACTACGCCTTGATTGGCAAGTACAAACGCAAGGTCCGCCGACTAGTCGGTGTCAACGACAACGACTTGGAGCCGGAAGATTCCCTGAACATTCAACTGCCCACGCGTCGTTACGAACGCCTGCGCAACCGCACCGAGGACGAGGACTTGCTCATCAAGCGGCATTGGTTCGACGGGGTGACCTTTGACCCGGTGCGCGATCAGTTCGACGACCTGTACTACCAGCGTTCGCTGACCCTCGAGCGCAGCGAATTCGAAGCGTTTGAAGGCGGGCGGTTCCCGAACGCTTGCCGCGTCGAAATCAGCACCGTCGATGGTGCTGCCATCATGGAATGGGAAGTGATGCGCAAACGGTTTGGGCGGGCGTACGACTTCCCTTTTGAAATCCCCGAAGGCTATGAGCAGCGCACCGGCTTTTAAGGCGTGCCTGCGCACGCTCGTCTTGGCGGGCATCGCGGTATGTGGATGCCTGGTAGGTGCCCACGCTCAAAACAAAGCCGACCTGCAAAAAGAGCGCGATGCGATTCAAGCCAAAATCGCCACGACCGAAAAACTCCTCAACCAGACCGCCTCGAACAAAAAAGACGCCCTTGTCCAGCTCCGACTGGTGAACGAACGCATGAACCTGCGCGAGCAACTCATCCGGCACCACCAAGCCGAAATCCGAGCGCTCGAGCGTTCCATGACCAACACCGACTCGGAAATCCGATCCCTCGAAGGGCACATCGCTGCCATGAAGGATGAGTACGCGCGGATGATTCAAGCGGCCTACAAACATTCCCTCGGACACAATCCGTGGATGTACGTGTTTGCCGCTGAAGATTTCGCCCACGCGGTCATTCGGTTTCAATTGCTGCAATCCTACTCCACGCTCCGCAAAGAGCAAGTGGAACAAATCCAAGGCTCCCAGCTGGAGCTTGCAGAAAACCGCTTGTCCTTGGAAGCCAAACGAGCGGAATTGGAAGGCGTCCTGTCTGACGTGCGCAGCGAGCGAAACCGCTTGGCCAACGACCGCAGCCAGCGGCAAGCCCTGGTGGAATCCCTCAAAGGGGAAGAATCCCGGTTACGCGCCCAGGTACAGCAAGCCGAGGCCGAGAAAAAACGCCTGAACGACGCCATCCGCAAAATCATTGAAGCCGAACTCAAAGCCGAACGCGAGAGTTCCGCGGGCGAGTTCGCGCTCACCCCAGAAGGTAAAATCGTCTCCGCCGCCTTTGAGCGGAACCGGTCCGCACTGCCCTGGCCGGTGATGCGGGGGGTATTGACAGGAAAATTCGGACGACAGCCGCACCCGAGCCTGCCCGGCATTACCATCGACAACAACGGTATCGATATTTCGACCGAAGCTGGGAGTTCGGTCCTTTCCGTCTTCGGCGGCACGGTCTCCAGCACATTCGAAATCCCTGGCGCGGGTTGGACCGTGATCCTGTCACACGGCGCCTTTCGCACCGTGTACAGCAACCTCAAGGCGGCCACCGTCACCAAGGGCGCCCAAGTGGAAGCCGGGGAGAAAATCGGCACCATTTTGACCGCCAACGGCCAATCCACCCTGCACTTCGAAGTGTGGCGCGTCCAAGGCAACAGCCACTCACCCCAAGACCCAGCCCAATGGTTGGTGCGCCACTGAATCCCCCAATCGTGGGATAGGAGGCCGCCTTGGAAACCCCGAAATTTGACCCGTGAAAATCGCGCTCGTCGGCAACCCCAATTGTGGCAAAACCACGCTCTTCAACCGCCTTACAGGGCGGCGAGCCAAGGTCAGCAACATGCCAGGCGTCACCGTCGAGCGGTACGAAGCTCCGTGGAAAGGCCAGCCCGATGTTCAACTAGTGGACCTGCCCGGCACGTACAGCCTGTTCGCCAAAGCCGACGATGAGCGCGTCACCCAACGGGAATTGCTCGACGCCGAATTGCAGCCCGACGCCGTGTGGATTGTCCTCGACAGTGCCCACGTTCGCAGCAGCCTGTTCTTGGCGCTGCAAGTCTTGGAAATGGGTTTCCCCGCCACCGTCATCATCAACCGCACCGACGCCACCGACGTGCGGCTAGAGGCACTGGAATCCTGGTTGGGCGTTCCTGCGTTCTCCTTCCACTTCGAGAAGGAGCGAAAGGACCGGCTGCACAGCGCATTGGCAGAGGCTGAACCGATGGTGAGCACCCACCGAGACGACCGGATTGCACCTGCTGCTTGGGGCGCCACTTTTGACGCCTTGAAGGCCCACTTTCCAAGCGCCCCTGCAACGCAACTCGCTTGGCACCTCCGGGCCCGTGACCTCCCCACTTGGCTGAACAGCAGGCAAGCCACAGCGCTCGAAAACGCCCGTTCACAGCAAAGTGACTCCTCGGCCGCGATGCAATTGGAAGAAGCCGGATGGCGCATGGAGCACATCCGCAACAACGCCGAATCGCTCATCCCCAATGGACCCGAATTCCCGTGGGAAGAAGCCTCAGAACGCACGACGCGAATCGACCGTGTCTTAACCCACCCGGTTTGGGGACACGCCATCTTGGCTTTGGTGTTCTTCGGGATTTTCCAGGCCGTGTACGCTTGGTCCGAGGCACCCATGGATGCTGTAGACCGAGCGTTTGGGTGGCTGTACCACGCGGCGGATAGTGCCTTGGCCGAAAGTTGGTGGAAAGGGCTGTTGCTCGACGGGGTGTTGAACGGAATCGCCGGCATCGTGGTTTTCGTACCGCAAATCATGATTTTGTTCGGCTTGACGAGCGCCTTGGAAGCGACCGGTTACATGGCCCGGGTGGGGTTTTTGGGCGATCGCTTTTTGGAGCGACTGGGCTTGAGCGGGCGCTCCGTGGTGCCGCTGATTGGGGGCATGGCGTGCGCCGTCCCGGCGGTCATGGCGGCCCGGACCATCCCTGGCAAACGCGAGCAGCTCATCACCATCTTGGTCACGCCCTTGATGACCTGCGCGGCGCGGCTGCCGGTGTACGCATTCTTGATTGGGTTTGTGGTGCCCAACACAACTGTACTGGGATTCAAGGTTCAGGGGTTGTTTCTGTTCGGACTCTACGTGGCCAGCTCGTTGTCGGCCCTCGCCTTGGCCTGGGCCTTAAACCGAGGGCTGCCCAACAAAACAGAAGGCCAGTTCACCATGGAATGGCCCGCTTACCGATGGCCGCGGTTCAGTGAGGTAGCGCGGGAAATGGGCAGCAAAGGATGGAGTTTTGTGTCCAGTGCAGGGCAGGTCATCTTGGTCATCTCGATGGTCATTTGGGGGTTGAGCCAATTCGGTCCTTCGGATGCAATGGAGGCGGTAGAAGACCGGTATGCCCTGTTGGCGGATGCAGCACCCGAGGACGTGGAGGCGGCCCGCATGGAGGCCTCGTGGCTCGGGCCTCTTGGCAGCTGGATTGAACCGGCCGTGCGACCCTTGGGGTACGACGGGCGCATGGGCATTGCCATCCTCAGCTCATTCGCGGCACGGGAGGTGTTTGTCGGAACCATGAGCACTTTGTTCCCCGGCGGCACAGATGCAGGTTCGGATGAAGGCCGCATTCGGCAGTTGCAACAACGCTTGACCCAGGAGGTGCACCCGGCGACCGGGAAGCCCTTATTGAATACGGCATCAGCGGCATCGCTGCTGATTTTCTACATGTACGCCATGCAGTGCATGAGCACCGTGGTCATCGTCCGAAAGGAACTGAAGAGTTGGCCCTGGGCCTTGGCGCAAGCTATCGGGTTTACGCTATTTGCCTATGGATTAGCGTTGCTTGTGTATCAAGTGCTGGCGTAAAGGATCAGGCGACCACCTCGGGCACCATCCACAGCATATCGGCGGCTTGGCGACGGAGGGCCACCTTGCGGCCTCCTGAAAATACGGCCATGGGGCCATCACCTGGCGCCACGTGTGCTACGGTCACCTCCTCTCCAGGGCAGCAGCCCATCTCTACCCACGCCAGGGCCGCTTCTGGGCATTCGATGTGCCCAATAACTCCCTTTTCGCGGGGCTTCATCTCGGAAAGGCGCTTGGCTTTCATGGGAACAAATGTACTTCCTCGTACCTTTCCTCCGCATCCCTCAAACACGGTATTCAGAATGAATCCAAATAAGGTTTTCACCGGATTGTGCTTCGCCTTCATGGCATTCACGGCCGGCCTCCACGCCCAAGGGCTCGTTTTTCTTCCCGCTGGAGAACCCATCGAAATCGCTCCCAATTCCTATGGAAACAAGGCCATCCGTATGGCCATGAACGCCGCGGGTGAACCCGTGATTGCCTTCGGCACCAATGGTCATCTCTACGTCACCAAGTGGGATGCAGCCATGGAGGGCTTCGCGGAACCCACCGACATCGACCCCAACGAAAACGTGTTCATGTCGGATGCGGAAGGTCCACGGCTGGCGAGCCAAGGCGATTATGTAGTGCT
>CAXREW010000228.1:0-2634 GCA_964229455.1 Flavobacteriaceae bacterium
TGACCCCGAGACCAAGCGCAAGGCCATCGGCAAGGTGTTCGTTGATGTTTTTGACGATGCGAGCAAGCAAGTGGAAAATGCCCATTGGCTCGCCCAAGGAACCATCTACCCGGACGTCATTGAAAGCGTGAGCGCGACCGGCGGGCCTTCAGCGACCATCAAAAGCCACCACAACGTTGGCGGTTTGCCAGACTACATGAAACTGAAGGTGGTCGAGCCGCTGCGCCTGTTGTTCAAAGACGAGGTGCGCCGCGTGGGCAAGGAAATCGGGGTGAAGCAAGAAATCTTGGGTCGCCACCCGTTCCCCGGACCGGGCTTGGCCATCCGCATCCTCGGCGACATCACCGCGGAAAAAGTGCGCATCCTGCAAGATGTCGACCGCATTTGGATCGACGGCCTCAAAGAAGCCGGACTCTACGATGAGGTGTGGCAGGCGGGGGCCATTTTGCTTCCGGTCCAAAGCGTCGGGGTAATGGGCGATGAACGCACATACGAGCAAGCGGTTGCTCTGCGCGCGGTGACCTCGACCGACGGCATGACGGCGGATTGGTGCCACCTCCCGTACGATTTCCTCGCTAAGGTTTCCAATGACATCATCAACAAGGTGCGCGGCGTGAACCGCGTGGTGTATGACATCAGCTCCAAGCCGCCTGCGACCATCGAATGGGAGTGATCCGAAGGGCATGATTTGCATTCCCGCCGAAATACCCCGAGAATTGTGTGCAATCGACGATGAGTTGAAGGCCATTTACCACAGCAATAATTCGGTGTGCATTTGGGTTTTCAATTCAACGGATGACCGCGACCGTTTTGTCAAGGAAACGGCTGGAATGAAAAAAGATGAACGAACGGCCCACTACGATGCCCATTATGCGTAACCTCCTCTTGGTGCTTGCGCTGTGTGTTGCGTCGGGCGCACAGCTTGCCACCGCCCAGGTGGAGTATACTGTTCTTCCTGGTGATACGTACGCCCGGATTGCCCGGGCGCATGATTTGACCTTGACGGAGCTCCGAGAGGCCAATCCAGGGCGTGGAGAGGCGCTGTCTCCCGGTGATGTGGTGCGCATTCCTCAGCCCATGCAGTTGGTGCGAGTGCTCAATGCCTCCGACCCGGGAGCCGCACTGCACACCGTTGAGGCCGGTCAGACCTTGTACGCCATCGCCAACCTCTATGGCTTGGAAGTGGAACAGTTGGAGGCGTGGAACCCAACCGCTACGCAGGGCTTGAGCATCGGCGACGTGCTGGTGGTGGGGTCGAGTCCCGAACCGGCCAGCCCCGCATCCCTCGGTGCGCCTATTACTGCCGATCAAGCGCTCCCGGCGCTGCGTCAAGACACCTTGCGCACGCTGCTCATGCTGCCGTTTATGTTGGAAGCGGATACCGTCGACGGTGGGGGCTACAGCGCCAAGACCAACCGCCTGCGCGAAATCGCATTGGAATTCATGCACGGCGCCCAATGGGCCGCTCAAGCGTTGAGCGACGCGGGGTACACCGTAGCGTTGCGCGTGGTGGACACCGAGCCGGATACGTTGGGGGTGCATTTGTGGAGCATGGCGGATTTGGAATGGGCCGATGTCGTGCTGGGACCGCTGCGAAAAGCGCCGCTGGATTCGGTCAACACGTTGCTGCAGAACTCCGAGGTGCCCCAATGGGTCTTGACGCCCCAAAATCCGATCGTGTGGGAAAAGCATCCATTGGCTTTCAGCATGGAACCCAACCCCACACCGGGAATGGAGTCCTTGGGTGCGCTTGCCGCGCAGCAACACGCCGGTGATACAGTGATGATGCTCGAAACACGTGGAGTGGACGCGGGGTTGGAGCAGGCCTTTCGCAGGGGATTCTTGAGTGCTGCTTCCGACAGTACGGTGCTTCTGTCTGTGCCGGCGAATGCTCAGTTTGCCGAGGGGTTGATTGCAGAATTGGACACGTCCAAGGTGAACCCCATTGCCATCCCCGCCGGCAAGTCCGCTCAATCGCTGTACGCATACGTGCAAACTGAATTGCAGTTGGCGGATTCCTTCCCGGTGCACGTGTATGGGCATCCGGATTCGAGGTCCTTTGAATTCCTCGAGCGCCGCTACCTCGATCGTTCTGACTACACGATTCCGGCTTCAGAGAGGACGCAATGGAACGATTCCACCGTGGCCGGACAAGTCCAGAAGTTTCGGTCGGCACACGCCACAGACCCCTCTATTTATGGATTCATCGCGTTCGATGCGATGGTGGAAAGTGCCCGTTGGCAGGGATTGCCGTGGCCGCTGCCTCCTCAGGCGCACTTCAAATTGGACTGGCAATGGGACGAGGCTCGGGCGCGTTTCGTCAACGAGCACTGGTCGCTGGAAACCTTCGTCAACGGCGGTTGGGAACCGGTGCGGTAAGGTGCGTTAGATGCGGTTGTCGACCATGTTCACGCCCGGGAATTTGCCAGGGTTAAATGTGAAGGTGGACGCAGGGACTTCCGCTTGGGGCTTGAATGAGCCCACGTCATAGGTGACATCCGTGCCTTCGCGGCCTTTGACCACAGCGCGTCTAAGTTCAAGGTCTTTTTCGCTGATGAACAATTGAATGGTGTGGAAGGGCTTCTCATCGCCAGCCAGTGGGTACAAATTGATTTGCACCAGCGATTCACCGTT
>CAXREW010000229.1:0-7236 GCA_964229455.1 Flavobacteriaceae bacterium
ACAACACTCTTTCCCTACACGACGCTCTTCCGATCTGGTCAGCCTTGAGGAAGACCTTCGCTTCGCGCGTTTCCTCATTGAGTTCGATCGTGGTGATCTTCGCCGGGCTGAGGGCACGGGTCACGAGCAACTGCTCATTCTCGGTGAAGTTGATAACGTCGATGTTTTCATTCTTCAACTCGCGAACAATGCTGTGGATGCGCGAGCCCTTCATGCCGACGCATGCACCGACGGGATCGACGCGCTCGTCGTATGATTCGACTGCGACTTTGGCACGTTCACCCGGCGCACGTACGACGCGCTTGATGGTGATCAAGCCATCGTAAATCTCCGGAACTTCCTGCTCGAATAAGCGCTCCAAGAATTCAGGGGCTGTTCGCGACAAAACAATGCGCGGGTTGTTGTTCTTCATTTCCACCGCCGAAACCACCGCACGGATGGTGTCGCCCTTCTTGAAGAAGTCCCCCGGGATTTGGTTCTCCCGTGGCATCACGACTTCGTTGTCTTCGTCGTCAACGAGGAGGATTTCGCGCTTCCAGATTTGGTAGACTTCAGCTGAAACGACCTCACCTACGCGCTCCTTGTACTTCTGGTAGATGGCATCCTTCTCGAGGTCCATGATCCGACCGGCGAGGTTCTGACGCAACGACAACACGTTACGGCGACCGAAGGACTCCAACTTGATTTCTTCCGACACCTCTTCGCCTTCTTCGAAATCATCCTCAATTTTCAAGGCCTCCGAGAGGGCGATTTCTTCATTCTCGTCTTCCACCGCGCCGTCAGCAACGATGGTGCGGTTCCGCCAAATCTCCAAATCCCCCTTTTCGGGGTTAATGATGATGTCGAAGTTGGAGTCGTCTCCGTACTTCTTGAGAATCATAGCTCGGAATACGTCTTCCAAAATGCCCATCATGACCTCGCGGTCGATGTTTTTAAACTCCTTGAACTCCTTAAAGGAATCCACCAAATTCAGCTGTGTCATGGTTTTGCGGTTTGCTGCGCTCGGTTAATAATCATCTATTCAGTTTCCCTTGAATGAGATTTGGACTTTTGTCCAATCCAGTGCATTCAACGGATACGTCTGTTCTTCTTCTACCCATTCCTTCGCTTTGCGCCCTTCGATACGGCGCTTTTCGCGAATGACAATGGTGATTTCTTCTTCAGTGGCTTGGGTCAACTTGCCTTCCGCCTTCCCGGCTCCCGTGATCTTCAATTGCACGTCGCGCCCGATGTTTTTCAGGTACTGCCGGTGCAACTTGAGCGGCTGGTCCAAGCCGGGTGAACTCACATCCAACGAAAAATCCTCAGCATCGCGGTCCAGCATGGACTCCAGGTGACGGCTTAACGCCATGCACTTCTCGATGCTCGTGCCTTCATCATCGTCCAGCAAGATGGAAATCGCGTTCCCATCGCTAACGCGCACGTCCACAAGGAATCCCGAGCCTCCAGCGAGGTGGGCTTCAGCGAGTTCGCGAACGGTATTGGCGTTGATCATGGCGTTTTTTCGAGGAAAAAAAAGAGGGGTGTGTACCCCTCAGCGTTTTTCGTTCTCAATTAGTCGGGGCAAAGATACACCATTCCCTTCGAACTTCAACGCGCCAAATCGGGTTGGCATACTAACTTCGTTGACCATGTCCTACGTGCAGCAAATGATCGAGGAAGGGGAGCACCAGACCCAGGACTTCAAAATGCGCATTGACGATGCCGCCAAAATCGCGCGCACGCTCGTGGCCTTTGCCAACAGTGATGGTGGTCGACTCCTGATCGGCGTGAAGGACAACGGGGCTGTGACCGGCGTCAACCAAGAGGAGGAGTACCACATGATTGACTTGGCTTGCCAATCTCATTGCAAACCAGCCATCCCGTTCGATGTCCAAGTGTGGAAGGTTGAAGGGCGTTCGGTACTGGAAGTCCAAATTCCCCGTTCCGCTAGCCGCCCGCACTTCTGTGAAGACGAAAACGGCAAATGGCAAGCCTACTTGCGCAGGGAGGACCGCATCCACCGCGCCAGCCCCGTGCAAGTCAAGGTGTGGCAATATGAAATGCGCATGGATCGGTCCGAATTCCGGTACGACCAGTTCATCGGTAAGCTCTTCAACGCATGGCGCGACGGAAGGCAACTGCGGTTTCAGCAAGTCGCCCGCATGGCGCGGTTGCGTTATGAGGATGCCGAAGATCTCTTATGCCTGCTCATCGTCTGGAACATCATCGAATGGGAACGAGGCGCCCGCGGGTTGGTCTATCAGCTGGCCGATGCCTCAGCGCTGGATGAGTTGGAGACCCGTGGCCCTGAGCAATTCCGATGGAAAAATTATTCGTGACCCCCGACAATATTCCGAACTTTGACGCGTATGCGTATGACACCCATGCTCACTCCTGAACTCCTCCTGAATCGTGCACTGACCGCGCTTGCTGCGGCCCTAATGTGCATCGGTGGAGGGTTTGCGCAAGGCACAGAAACGGCGGACATTCAAGAAAACCGTCCTGTAGGCACGTGGACGGACTACCTGCCCTACCACCAAACCGAAGAATTGGTCCATTGCGGAACTGACTTGGATACGGGCCTTTGGGCCGTTCGTACCGAGCACGCGGTGTTCACCTTGGACGAGCGCACCGATGTGGTGGAGCGCATTTCCACCGTCCGTGGCATGAGCGGAAGCCAACCTACCGCATTGGCGTGGGACCCCACTGGAGAGCTGCTCATCGTCGGGCAGGCTTCCGGTAGCATCGATTTTTTCTCCAACACTGGCAACTGGCTGTACACGTTGCGCGACATTGAGCAAAGCAACCTCATCGGCGACAAGTCCATCCTCAGTCTGGAGATTTTTGGTGCGCTCGATTCCGATCTTCTCATTGCCACCACCGCCTTTGGTGTCGTGGCCATTCACCTGCGCGAACTCGATGTTCGAGACACGTGGTACCTCGAAGGCCAGCAAGCGCTGCGGCGGTGCCACGGAATCATCGTCCACGACAACCATTATGTGGTCTGGACGGATGCAGGCGTTTTCGAGGCGCCTGTCGATCACCCGTTTTTGAGTTCACCGGACGCTTGGAGCCGATGGGAGGACATTCCACTCGAAACCGGTGATTACACCCACGTGGAAATTGCGCCCAACGGCCACATTCTGCTCCACCGGAAAACGGGCGAAATCGCTGCACCAGACGAATTGTGGTTGCGCCGGGACGGATTGTGGGAACCGTTTGAAGCTTCCGAAAGCGTCCAAGTGCTCGCCATCGCATCAGGCAGCATCAGCGATGATCCAAGCGATTGGCGCATCGCCATTGCCGATCACCAATCCATCCGCCAATTCAATGCCGATTGGGAAGAGATTCAATTGGATTACGCCGCAGACGGGGTGCCATTGCGGGTGCGCGACATGGCATACCGCCACGCGGTGGAGGTGATGGGCGACGTAGGATTCGTGGGGTTCGGTGACCTGTTCATTGCCAATTTCGAGCAGGGCCTGCTGAAGATGGATGTATCGGGAGGAGAAGCCGACGCCCATTGGAGCCCTGAGGGTCCTCCCGTGGCTCTGGTGCGCAACGTTGACGCATGGAACGACCAGATTTGGGTGGCTTCCGGCGGCATCGACGAAACGTGGACCAGCATGTACCACAAGCACGGTTTCTACGGCATGAGTGGCATGCGTTGGAACTGGATTCCCAACCAAGATGGGCTCAACGACCTCGCTGGCATCAACGACCCGATGGCGGTAAGCATTGACCCCACCAATCCTTTTCACGCCTACTTCGGTTCGTGGGAAGAGGGCCTGATTGAGGTGCAAAAAGGCGAGGTGGTGGACATTTACAACGAAAGCAACAGTACCCTCGAGCTTGGGAACTTTGGTGGAAGCCCACGGGTCGGCGTGGGCGGTGTAGACTTCGATCGGTTCGGAAACCTCTGGTTTACCAATGCATATTCCGACGCGCCACTCCACGTCCGATTGAACGATGGATCTTTCGTCGCAATGGCGCTGGGGAATGCCTTGGGCAACACAGGCTGGCTCGGTGACGTATTGGCCGCTCGCAACGGGTACATCTGGTGCGTCATGCCGCGCGGTCAAGGGGTGTTGGTTTACGACACCAACCTCACGCCCGGCGACACCCAAGACGACGATTGGCGCATCCTCACTTCAGACCCGGCCAAAGGAGGGCTGCCGTCCGATGACATCTATTGTTTGGAGGAAGACCTCGACGGGGAGATCTGGATTGGAACCGCGGCTGGGCCATGCGTCATCTACTTGCCGAGCGTTGTCTTTGACGACGGCTACGAAAACCCGGTCGCTTCGCAAATTCTCATTCAACAAGACGGCAATTACCAGCTCTTGCTCGAGACGGAGGTCGTGGAGACGATTTGCATTGACGGCGGCAACCGCAAGTGGATCGGGACGCAGAACTCCGGAGCGTACTTGTTGAGTTCGGACGGCATCGACCGAGTGGCGCATTTCACGTCGGACAACAGCCCCTTGCTCAGCAACCAAGTCACCGACATCGCCCTGAACCACCGCAACGGTGAAGTGCTCATCGGCACGCAACGCGGCCTGATGGGGTGGCGCGGTGATGCCAGCAATTTTGTCCAAGAGATTGATGAACTCCGGGTGTACCCCAACCCCGTCGAAGCCTCCTTCGAAGGCTGGGTCACGCTTGAGGGACTGGCGTACAATTCAACCGTTCACATTACCACCCTCTCCGGTCGCGCCGTCGCTACCGTACAATCCGAAGGTGGAAGGGCCGTCTGGGATACGCGCGACTTTACCGGTGCATTGGTCCCCTATGGCGTGTATATGTTGTTCGCGACGGATGCCACCGGTGCATCGGCCGGAGTTACCAAACTCGCCGTTACTCGTTAAACACGGCGCAGCCTAACTTGCACGCATGCGCAACGTGAGTTCGACGTCCAAGTTGCCCCGCGTGGGCACCACCATTTTCACAGAGATGAGTGCACTGGCGCAGGCCCACGGAGCGCTGAACATGAGCCAAGGATTTCCGGATTTCCAGCCCCCACATCTCCTTCAGCAAGCCGTTGTGGCAGCGATGGCAGAAGGCCGCAATCAGTACGCTCCCATGGCAGGCGATGTCCGGTTGCGGGAGTGGATTGCCGACAATGCGGAACAGCAAAGCGGCGTCTGTTACCACCCTGAAACCGAGGTGACAATTGGGGCCGGTGCTTCGTCCCTGATCTTCGCCGCCATCCAAGCACTGATCCATCCTGGTGATGATGTGATGGTCCTTACGCCGTGTTATGACCTGTACGAACCCGCGGTCGAACTCGCGGGCGGCAGCTTGATTTGCGTGCCGCTTCAGGTGGGCACGCATCGGTTGGACTTGGCTGCCATGAAGGCAGCTTGGACTGAATCGATGCGCATGGTGATTGTCAACGTGCCCAACAACCCGACCGGCTCCACGTGGAGCCGTGAAGATTTGGGTGGACTGGCGGATTTGGTCGAGGGTACCGATGCGCTGGTGGTGAGTGATGAAGTCTACGGACCGATGCACCACGACGGACGTGAGGTCTTGAGCGTCACGCATGAACTGCGGTTACGGGAGCGCTCATTGGTGTTCGCGTCGTTTGGCAAAATCCTGCATTGCACCGGCTGGAAAATCGGTTACGTCACGGCCCCTGAAGCGCTAACCCGCGAAATTCGCAAGGTTCACCAGTACGACGTATTCTCCACAGGCGCCCCCTTCCAGACGGGCATTGCCACCTTTTTGACTAGCGAGACCGGCGCTGCCCATCTCGCTGAGCTTGCACCCTTCTACCAATCCAAACGCGACCGGCTCGTTGACGGGCTGAAGGGCAGCCGATGGAGCGTATCCCCCGCAGAAGGCGGGTATTTTCAATTGTTGGGCTACGGCGCATTTGACGACCGCGACGACCGGACAACGACCGCTGACTGGTGCACCCGTGACGAAGGGTTGGCCCTCATTCCGCTTTCTCCGTTTTTCCCCGAAGGCGGGTACGATTCAAAATTGATCCGCATCTGCTTTGCCAAGAACGACGACACCATCGATCAAGGCATCGAGCGTTTGCTGAACATTTCCAACGGATGAACCACAACGCCTCACTCCTGCGTGTCACCGCGCTGCAAACCCCACTTGTTTGGGAAAATCCGACCGCTAACGCTGAAGCCATCGGCCGGCACATTAATGCCCTCGAAGAACCGTGCGATCTCATCGTTCTCCCGGAAATGTGGGCGACCGGCTTCACCATGGACCCCGGCGCACACGCCTGTGTGCTTCCAAGGGGTTGGAAGGATGACGAGGCTACCTGGCCCGCTTCCCTCGTGGAGATGAGAAAGTGGGCACGGGAGCGGGATGCCGCGGTCATCGGCAGCTTATCATGCCGGGACGAAGCACTCGGCCATCCGGTGAACCGGTGCTTCTTCGTCCCCCCCAGCGGTCCGGTGGAGTTCTATGACAAACGGCACTTGTTCTCCTTCGCCGGGGAAGATGCCGCCTATGGACCGGGCGAAAAGCGGGTGATTGTCGAGTGGCGAGGGTGGCGGATCCTCCTGCAGGTCTGCTACGACCTTCGCTTTCCGGTGTTCAGCCGGAATCGAAGCGAAGACCGGTACGACGCTGCCGTGTACGTGGCCAACTGGCCTGCAGCGCGCGTGGGTGCATGGTCGAGTTTGTTGGTCGCTCGCGCGATTGAAAACCAATGCTACGTTATCGGCGTAAACCGCGTGGGTGCCGACGGAAAGGGCATTGAACATTCGGGCGGCAGTGCCCTCATCGACCCTTACGGTCGGGCCCAAATCGATCTTGATGCGGATGCGTCAGGATGGATCCATGGCGACTGGGACCGAGCGGAGCTCGATCGGTACCGCGCCAAATTCCCCGTGCTCGGCGACGCAGATTCTTTCGAGCTTTCGTAATCCCTGATCAGACGAAGGCGTTCAAGCCGGTCACGTCCAAGCCCGTGATGAGCAAATGGATGTCGTGTGTTCCCTCGTACGTCACCACAGACTCGAGGTTCATCATGTGGCGCATGATCGGGTACTCGCCCGTAATGCCCATGCCCCCAAGCATCTGACGAGCGTCACGGGCCACGGTCAACGCCATGTCCACATTGTTGCGTTTGGCCATGGAGATTTGGGCTGAGGTGGCCTTCCCTTCGTCGCGCAATTGACCAAGACGGAAGGTCAGCAACTGAGCTTTCGTGATCTCGGTGATCATCTCCGCCAACTTCTTCTGCTGCAACTGGAATTGCCCAATCGGACGGTCAAACTGCGT
>CAXREW010000230.1:0-2781 GCA_964229455.1 Flavobacteriaceae bacterium
AGCAAGGTGTTGTTGGTGCTCACGGAGCGTCCTCCTACGGCGAAGTAGCTGTAGCCTTCCGCCATTTCATTGACGTTCAGCATAACCTCTTCTTCAGCATCGAGGCTGCCCTTCTTGCGGCAGTGAATTGGGTATTCTTTGCCTTCCTCGTACCGGGTGTAGTAGTAGTACCCGTTGTCCAACAACGGAACGCTTTGGTCGTCCTGCTTGATGCGGCCGACGATTTCTTCCAAGAGGGATTCCTGGAAGGCCTCTGTTGGCTTCAAGACTTCCGTTTTGTCGTCGTGTTCCGCGTTGCGGTAAGCGACGACAGCGGTCGTTTGCTCGTCCGGAGTTTCCGCTTCTTTTTGGGCGTCGCTGAGGCGCATCCAGAAATAATCATCCTTGAGCTCGAGGCCATGGATTTCGGTGATGTGCTCTTTTTTCTCTGCTACCGGTGCAGCAGAAAACTGGGATTCATTGAATTCGGGTTGGGTCGAATCGTTCATGTTGGAATCAGAAGTTGAGCAAGAAAACAGGCCAAATGCGGCAAAGCCGGCAATGACCAATGGTCGAAATGAGGTGTGCATGAATCTGCGGTTTGGGCCGCAAAGTTAAGCGACTTCCCCTGTCGCAATACGCGCTTCCAAGGCTTTCAAGTCAGCCGGTGTATCAATCGCATAGGTAGGGTGCATGGTGCGTCCCACGCTGATGCGCCAGCCGTGTTCCAACCACCGGAGTTGCTCCAGGCGCTCGGCCTTTTCCAAGGCCGTTGAGTGGAGATGGGTAAGGGCTTCCAGCGTGCCGCGGGCGAATGCATACAGTCCGACATGCTCCAACCATGGACCTTCGCCAGAGGGAAGGGGCAAGCGGCTGAAATACAAGGCGAGGCCATTGAGGTCACAGACTACTTTAACTCGGTTGCTGTTGGCCCGCTCGGGGTGGTCTGCTGCTTTCGGGCGAGCGAGGGTAGCGATGGACGTGCCTGCCTTTCGGATGAGCTGGGCGAGTTTTTGCAATGGCTCGGGATGCACAAACGGCTCGTCCCCCTGCACATTAACGACCCAAGTGGCTTCAATCCCTTGTTCGGCTTCCCATTGGCACAGCGCTGCATGGCAGCGTAGCGTTCCATTGGCCAGGTCGGGGTCCGTCATACGCACGTCGGCTCCCGCCTCTCGCGCGACGTTCGCAATGCGTTCGTCATCGGTCGCTACAAGGATGTGATCAAACGCCCCGGATTCGCGGACGCGCTGAACGACGCGGGCGATCATGGGGACACCCGCGATTTGGGCCAAGGGTTTCTCAGGAAATCGAGTGGACCCAATGCGTGCCGGTATGACGGCAACGAGGACGGCGGAACGTTCGGGCATCAGTCGATTTGGTACGTGTACATCAATGAAGTTAAGCGCGGGGCCTCCATGGCCATGGGCCGAATTGCGTATTCTGCGTTGGCGATGTTGTTGATGACGACCGAGAGCTTGTGGCCGTTGGGCCATTCCCGCCCGATGCGCGCGTCGATGATCCAAGGCAAGTCCGGGTTTTCATCCAACCATTGCTGTACGCCCCACTCCACGAAGCCCTGCTCTTCGAATTCTATGAAGGCTTTGTCGAAGTTCTGCAAGGCTGTTTGGTACCGGGCACTGACCCCACCAAAAAACTTCTGCCCGGACACTTGAACATCAAAGCGAAACACGTGGGGAGACCGGTACTTCAGGAGCAAGCCCGTGGTATCGAGGCTCGTGCTCAAGTACGTCGTCTCCAATCCATCGGCTTGGGGGTTGTAGTTGTAATCCGGGGTGGTGCTGATGGGGTTGGTGTACGTGTAGCCGGTGATGAAATCCGCTTGGAATTTCCGCGTCGTCCAGCGACCGGTGATGGAGGTCTCCGCCCCGGTGACGCTGCTGCCTCCCGTGTTCACACTCATGAAGCCGAGCCCAAATACGTTGTCGATGGTGGGCACTTCTCCTTCGTCGGGCCCCCACTGGCCAAATGTGAACTCGATGAAATCTTCGTAATCCTGTCGGAATAAGGCCACGTCAAAAAAGCCAACGATGTCCCCGATGCGCGTGTTTTTAAAGCCAAATCCTTGTTTGAGGGCGACTTCGGCCGACCACGAGAACTCGGGCCTTAATTCTTCGTTGGGGTAGATCTGCAACGCGCCGAGGCCCGTGCGGATGTAGCGTTCGGCAATGGTGGGGAAGCGGAATCCTTGACCAAAGCTGCTGCGGATGAACGTGGCTTCGGCGACTTGGTAATTGGCGCCCAACCGAAATACGGGTTTTCCAGCGCCCGTGCCATTGACGGAGAAGTGCTCGTACCGCGCACCTCCGGCGAGTTTGAATCGTTCACCGAGCGATTGATCCACTTGGACGTACGCCGCACGGTTAGCCGCCGTGTTGTTGCCATCCGATGAGCCTCCGGAGTACAATTCGGCCCGACTCAGGGCCACCATGTTGACCACGCCCGTGGTCAGGTTGAGGCCCTCAAGGCCCCACCGATCGCCGGTGGTGTGCAGCTGGTATTCGGAATAGGCCACGTGAGAACCATTTGACTGGTCGTTGTCGTTGTCGTTATTGAGGTACTGCCATCGGTTGCGGAAGCTGTGCCGTGTTCCACCAGGCGTGAGGTACTGAACATAGGGGTCGACGGTTCCGATCAGCTGATTGGTTCGTGTAGCGACCCCGCCAAACGCGCCGTAGATGGAGTCGGGGGCGACTTGCCAAATCAACGTGTTCAGGGACTCTCCGGTTTGCCAATTGGTGTTGAGGCCGTAGACCAAGCCTTCCACCTTGGTTTTACGCT
>CAXREW010000231.1:0-2520 GCA_964229455.1 Flavobacteriaceae bacterium
CGTCAATACATGAAGCTCGGCCCCTTGTATGCGGCCTTTACGTCAGCGCTCTCGGAGCGGAAGCAAGGGTACGCAGGATTATTGGCCCGCCATGCGGCTGCCGTCCCCATTTCAGGCGACTACGAGCACGTATTCATCGGTGGCATGAGCGCCCTCACCCCGGCGGAGATGCAATTCCTGAAGGGTTACGAGAAGGCCAACCGGTTGACATGGGCTTGGGACGGCGATGCGAGCTATGTCGAGCACGACGCCATCGAAGCGGGGTTGTTCATCCGAGAGCAAATGCTTGAACGGGGCGCATCGGCATCGGCCTTGCACCATCGCCTTTCGCAAGAACCGCCTGCCATGCACCGGGTCAACTGCAGCAGCGTGGTCACAGAATGCCAGTACATCCGTGAAGCGATTGCTGGTTTGAGCAAAGAAGAACTAGCCAAAACAGCCGTGGTGCTGCCCGATGGAAGCTTGCTGCCGCTCCTGCTCCAATCGCTTCCCGAGGGCCTTCAAAAAAACTACAACGTCACCATGGGGTTGGCCTGGTCCGAATCTCCGACGAGCAGTTTTCTCCGCACCGCCCATCGGTTGGTGCAACGCAAACGCACGTCCTGGCACCACGATGACATTCGACAGGCCTTGAGCGAACCGCTTCTGCACGCCTGCTATCCCGAGGCGGCATTCCAAGGGGATGCGATACGGGTATTGAATCGAATGGCCGCCAAAAAGTGGGCTTGGGTATCCCTGGACCAATTGGCCGAACTGTCCAGTGGCCCCGTGCACAAATTTTTTCATGCGCTGAAGCCCCTCTTGACCGATGAAGTGACCGAATTTCTTTCGGCCTTAACCGCCTGGGTACAAGGACTGAGCACTGAACTCGGGCCCGAAGAAGAGGGCGATCCGTGGACGCGCATCGGCTGGGAGAAAGTCGCTCAGTGCACCGGCCTTGTGCGGCGGTTTCAAACCAACCATCACATCCTGTCCACACCGGAGGAAGCGTGGAGCATGTTGTTCAACAGCTTACAAGCGGAGCGAATTGATTTGCTTGGGGAACCCGAAGAAGGCCTTCAAATCATGGGGCTGATCGAATCGCGCGCATTGGATTATGAACGGGTGTTCCTGTTGGATTGCAACGAAGGAACCCTGCCCAAGTCTTCCCTGCCCGAAAGCTTCATCCCCTTCGACCTTCGGCACATGTGGGGCCTTCCTGGCCGCCACCAGCGCGAGGCCATCTACGCCTACTACACCTATCGGCTGATGAACCGATCGAAGGAAATCCACTTCGTTTACCGCGGGCAAGACGAAGCAGCAGAACCCAGCCGGTACCTGCTTCAATTTGAGCGTTCTTTCCGACCCAACGGCAAAGACTTACTGCCGGTGAAACACATCCATGTGCACAGCGCACTGCCGGGAAAACGGCCCGCCATCCAACCCTTGGAATGGACGCCCTGGGCGCAAAGCGAACTCGTCAACTGGGCCAACCGCGGCATCAGTCCTTCGGCTTGGAACACCTTCATGGCGTGCAAAAGGGACTTCTACTACAAGTACATCCTGCGCTTGCACGAGCAAGATGAGTTTGAGGACGAGATGACCGCCAGCACATTCGGCACCATCGTTCACAAGGTGCTCGAGGATGGCTTCGATGATCTGAAAAATCGGGTGCTTCAACCAAAGGACCTCGAAGACTTGATCCAAAACATTCGGCCCTTGCTCCACGCATCGGTGGAAGAAGAATACAGCTTGGCATTGACGGAGAGCGGCGAGAATTACCTGCATTTCGCCATTGCTGAGGCCACGCTCCGTAAACTCATTAGCGTCGAACTCAAAGAATTGCAGGGCGAGCGCGTGCGCACTGTGACCGCCGTGGAAGCCGACCTCAACCACGCCTTTGGCATTGAAGGCAGCCCATTCACCACCCTCCGGCTGCACGGCAAGGCCGATCGCATTGACCTGGAAGCCGGCGAAGTGGTGGTCACCGACTACAAAACTGGCGCGGTCAAAGAGTCGGAACTGGCCCTCAAAGGCGATTGGCTCGAAAAGCTCGGGCAGGGCAAGTCATCCAAGGCCCTCCAGCTCTTGATTTATTCGGCCATTGCCTTGGAAACCCTTGGGGCCGACGGTGGGCCTTTGGCCTCCGTCCAGTCCGGCATCCGCTCCGGCAAGAATGCACGCGAAGGACTGCTCAAATTGAAAATTGACGGCCGCGACCGCATCACGCAGGAGGACGCGCGCCAATTGTTGGGTTGGCTCGTGGAACAACTCGAAGCCTTGCACGGCTCCAACAGCGGGCTGGAACACGAAACCGAAGCCCGGTTTTGTGCGTATTGCACGGTATTGGACCCCGTACCCACTTATTTCAACTGATCGATGGGCGTCATAGCGAAACAATCCGGATGTGCAGCCATCGCCCTCGGCGCGGGCATGGTCGTCGGTGCCTTGAACAACATGGTGGTGCTCCCTCGTGCGTTCGAAGGCAACGAGGCGATTTGGGGATTGGTGAGATCGGAAGAGCACACGTCTGAACTCCAG
>CAXREW010000232.1:0-4486 GCA_964229455.1 Flavobacteriaceae bacterium
GACGAAAAGTCAATTTTTAAATACGAAGATTTTATAGTATCTTCAAGAAGAACACGAACGATCTACTTGATGAAACATGCCGCGCTTCTGCTGGCCTGCTGCATTGTCAGCGGGCTTGCAATCGGTCAGGTTACAGGCATTCACGCCGAAGTGATTGCCAACCATGACACCACGGGAATTCCCGGATTGGAAGGGATGAAAACGTACCACGTGTACGCGCAAATGACCCAAGCCACGGACGAACTGTCCGCGGTTTTTGGCGATCAGGCGACTCCTCTTCACGTGAACAGTACCGAAGGCTTTTACCAAAGCGCGCTCGGGGCCGACTTTGCCTGGTCCCTCAACGGTGCGGTACTGCCGTTTTTCCCAGAAGCAAACTACGACTCCTGGTTCACCATTGGCGTAACGGACAACTCTATGGGCTCGCTCGCAGGCGCGATCGGTCTGGACATGGCCCTCGCCTCCTTCAACAACGGCGGCAACTTCGTGGTGGATGATCCCATTGGGGGATCGGTCTTTACCTTGCTAGGCGATGCCAATGCTGTGGCCGGAGACGATGAGCGCGTGTTGATCGCCCAGTTGACCACCGCCGGCGAACTCTCCGGTAGCGTGAACGTTCAGATGTTCGTTGAGGGCCTGCAAACCCAGAGCATGCAAGTGCTCGCCATGCCCATTGAATTGCCCCAAGGTTGCGGGGATGCGGAAGCCTGCAACTATGACCCGGCTTTTGGTCCCGAGGACACGGCCGAGTGCCTCTACCCCGATGCGTGTGAGGATTGCGCGGGCAATTGCATCGACGAGAATGACAACGGCACGTGCGACTGCGACGAATTTCCAGGGTGCACCAACCCCATGGCGGACAATTACAACAGCGATGCGTCTTCGGATGACGGCAGTTGCATCATTGGTGGCTGCATGTACATGAGTGCAGCCAACTACAACCCCGAGGCAACGTACGACGACCTCTCCTGCGTCTTCGCTGGGTGCACCAACGCCATGGCCCTGAACTTCGACCCGGCTGCCGTACTCGAAGACGGCAGCTGCTTGTACCTCGGCTGCATGGATCCGGTGGGACTCAACTTCGATCCCGTAGCCAACGTCAGCGGAGCGTGTGAGTACTCCGCCGTCTGCATGAGCGATCTCGATGGCGACGGGTACGTCGACGTATTTGACCTGCTCCTCATGTTTGAGGCGTACGGGTACGACTGCGAATAACCTTCAAACCGTGTCCGAAATACACCTTTAAGTGCTTGCTATTCAAGTACTTAAGGTTGACTCGCATGCAGCTTGGTTGTATCTTATAGATGCTACTGAACGACTGCCATGCGGGGAAACAATCACGAACACAAGGGCCTTTACGACCCATCTTACGAACACGATTCGTGTGGCATTGGATTTGTCGCCAACATCAACGGAACGAAGTCGAGGTCGATCGTCAGCGATGCGATCACCATGTTGGAGAACATGGAGCACCGCGGCGGTCAAGGCGCTGAACCCACGAGCGGCGATGGGGCAGGCATCCTGGTCCAAGTACCCCATGCATTTCTGCAAGATGCTGTTGCTCCGCTGGGTTTTGATCTGCCCGTAGCGGGAGCCTACGGCGTGGGAGCGACGTTTTTCCCGAAGGATGAAGCCCTGCAAAAAAAGTGCAAGGTCGAGCTCGAGAAATACATCCGAAATTTTGACCTCAAGCTCCTCGGGTACCGTGAAGTTCCCGTCCATTCTGAACCCCTCGGGGCCAGTGCCAAGGCCTCCGAGCCGGACCACATTCAATTTTTCGTGTCCCCAGCACAACCCCTCGATGGCATCGACCTCGAGCGCAAACTGGTTGTGTTGCGCAAGTATGCCAACCGCACGATTCACCAGCTGTTTCCACAGACCTACGACAGTTTTTACATCAGCTCGCTGAGTTGCAAGACCCTCATCTACAAAGGGCAATTGACCACGGCTCAGCTAAAAGCATATTACCTCGACTTGCAGCAGGAGACCTTCGAAAGTGCACTCGCCTTGGTGCATTCGCGGTTTTCGACCAACACCACGCCCAAATGGAAACTTGCCCAGCCGTTTCGTTACATATCCCACAACGGTGAAATCAACACCATCGCCGGCAATGTCAACGGCATGAGCAGCAAAACGGCGCTGTTCAAGGACAGCCTTTTCAGCGAGCAGGAATTGGAATTAATTCACCCCATCTGCGACGTGAAGCGCTCGGACAGTTCCAACCTCGACAACGTGATCGAAATCCTCACGGCATCCGGCCGTTCCCTCCCGCACGCCATGATGATGATGGTGCCGGAGGCCTTCGAGAGCGATGCCAACATGCCGCAGTACAAGAAGGATTTTTACCGTTTCCACTCCCATTTGATGGAACCATGGGACGGCCCTGCCTCGCTGTGCTTCACGGACGGCAAAACCATCGGTGCCTTGCTCGACCGCAATGGCCTTCGCCCCTCCCGCTACACCCTGACCAAGGACGGCCGCGTCATCCTTTCTTCGGAGGCTGGCTCCCTGCCCCTGCAGCCCGAAGACGTCCTCAAAAAGGGACGCTTGGAGCCGGGCAAGATGTTTGTGGTGGACCTCGAAGCCGGCCGCGTCATCGGCGACGAAGAGCTCAAGCAGTCCATCTGCATGCAGCAGCCGTATGGGGCCTGGCTCGAAGAAAGCGAAGTGACCTTGGATGACCTGCCGCCGGTGGACTCCAAGACCTCGGGCAAGGGCCAGTACGAAGACCGCCTGCATTACCACGGCTACACCAAAGAAGAACTGGAGCGGGTCCTCTTTCCCATGTTCGACGAAGGCAAAGAAGCCATCGGATCCATGGGCGCAGACAATCCACTCGCCGCACTAAGTGAACAACCCCAGCACCTATCGCATTACTTCCGGCAAAAGTTTGCCCAAGTGAGCAACCCGCCCATCGACTCGATTCGGGAGCGGTCGGTCATGTCCTTGACCTCGTTATTGGGCCGCACGCGGAATGTCCTTGACGAATCTGCGGAACACTGCCGCCAGTTGCGGCTGGACCATCCGGTGCTGACCAACTCGGAAGTAGAGAAAATCCGCTACATCCAATTGGACGGATTCCGGGTGCATCAAATCGAGTGCCTCTTTTACGTCGACAATCCTGAGACGGGCCTCGAAAACGCCATCAAGAGCATTTGCAAGGAGGCTGATTTTGCGGTGAAGTCCGGCGCCAACCTCCTCATCCTCTCCGACCGCGATGCGGATGCAGCAAAAGCCGCCATTCCCTCGCTCCTCGCTGTAGGCGCCGTGCACCACCACCTCATCGAGCGCGGCGTGCGTTCGAATGTGGGGCTCATCGTCGAGACCGGGGACGCGCGCACGACACACCACATCGCTTCGCTGATCGGATACGGCGCCAATGCGGTGAATCCATTCATGGTGTACGACATTCTTCGCCACGCCTTGCGCAGTGGACGCCTCGAAAACAGCAGTGAAGCCGGGCTCGAAGGGTATTTCCAGCGCGTGGACAATTACCGCGACGCCATCGGCAAAGGGCTGCTGAAGATCTTCGCCAAAATGGGCATCTCTACCCTCGAGAGCTACCAAGGCGCCCAAATTTTTGAGCCCCTCGGAATCGCTCAGGAAGTGGTGGACGCGTGCTTCACCGGTTCACTGAGCCGCATTGGTGGATTGGGCTTCAAGGACATCGCCCGCGAGCAGCTGGACAAGCACGGCGCAGCCCACGCGCGGCGCGACGACAACCTTCCTTACGGCGGGGTCTACCATTGGCGCGTAGACGGCGAATACCACCACATGAACCCTCGTACCATTACGGCTTTGCAGCGGGCATGCCGCGAAGGGGATTTCGAGCAATTCAAAACCTACAGCCGCCTGCTCGATCAAAACGGCCGATCGCTGCGTCATTTATTGACGTTCAAACAACGGCCCTCCATCCCACTGTCAGAAGTGGAAAGCGTCGAGCGCATCTTGACGCGATTCGCGACGGGTGCCATGAGTTTCGGCTCCATCTCGCACGAAGCCCACAGCACATTGGCCGTAGCCATGAACCGCATCGGCGGTAAGTCGAATTCAGGTGAAGGTGGTGAGGACGCCATCCGCTATACCCCACAGCCCAACGGCGACAGCGAATGCAGCGCCATCAAGCAGATTGCTTCCGGTCGTTTTGGCGTGACAGCGCACTACTTGACCAACGCCATCGAGCTGCAAATCAAGATGGCCCAAGGAGCCAAGCCGGGCGAAGGCGGTCACTTGCCCGGACACAAGGTGGACGATTGGATTGGACGTGTGCGCCATGCCACCCCGGGCGTTGGACTCATCTCACCGCCACCGCACCACGACATCTACTCCATCGAGGACCTCGCCCAGCTGATCTACGACCTGAAGCGGGCCAACCCGAGTGCACGCATCAGCGTCAAGTTGGTCTCGACGGCCGGCGTCGGCACCATCGCCTGTGGGGTGGTCAAGGCCAAAGCGGATACGGTGCTCATCTCGGGCATGGACGGCG
>CAXREW010000233.1:0-4596 GCA_964229455.1 Flavobacteriaceae bacterium
CTTTCGGTTTGGTAAATGCGAAGGCCGAGCCATCACCTTCGGCGGCCATGCGATCCAACACAGGCCCTCCAGGGTACGGTAGCCCCATCAATTTGGCCACTTTGTCAAAAGCCTCTCCCGCTGCATCATCCTTGGTTTCCCCCAAAATGGTCATTTCAAGCGGAGCATCCACCCGTACCAATTGGGTATGCCCCCCACTTACTGTCAAACACAAAAACGGGAATGCTGGGGCTGGATCCGGATCCAAGAAATGGGCGAGAATGTGAGCTTGCATGTGGTTGACAGGGACCATGGGGAGTCCATGTGCCCAAGCCCACGATTTGGCAAAAGCCGTCCCAACGTGCAAACTCCCCATCAGACCTGGACCGCGTGTGTACGCCACTGCATCGATGTCGGCCACTTGAATTCCGGCCGTGTGCATGGCGGCCTCCAAGGTCGGGACGATGTTCTGCGCATGAGCCCGGCTCGCCAATTCTGGGACTACACCACCGTATTGCTCATGCACAGCTTGGTTGGCGATGGCGTTGGCCAGAACCTCACAGCCGCGGATCACGGCCACTCCTGTATCGTCACAGGAGGATTCGATGGCAAGGATAACGGGAGGAGTTGGCATGATTTCTGACTGCAAAAGTATACTTTCACGTGCAATACATGGGTCCATCCATTCCAAATCGCCGCTTCCGCAAACGCTACCTCTTGGTGGTGGGAATGGTCGCATTGGTTGGCCTTGTCCTTACGCCCGCTTTCCAAACGTGGGTATGCCGCCTCGCCTTGAATGAAGCGACCGCAAATCAAGGGATGGAATGGTCGGTCGGATCGGCTTCAGTGGGGTTGTTTCCGATTGGCGTGGAGTTGAATGACGTGACCCTGACCCAGGCCAATGGAACCCACCTTCACTTCGAGCACATAGCTGCAGACTTCGCCGGTTCAACCTCGCGTGTTGAACGCCTCATCATTGATGCGGTTGAAGGCGTGGTGATTCCATCCTTGGACGCACAACCGGCTGCATCCTCAACCGAACCCATTTCCTTGGTGCTTGACACAGCAGCAATGCGGGACGTAAACGTCGAAGTTCGTTCAGCGCAAGCCGCAGTTCTCGTGGAATGGGAGCATTTGAACCTGACCGACTTGCAATGGGACGGCTCACGCCTCAACGGTGCCCTGCACATGCCAAGTGCCTCGGCCACTCCCCTTCCCCTCAATGGCTATCCTTGGTCCGGTGCGTGGTCGGCCCCGATGTCCATAACAGAACTGGATGTCCGCATGGAATCGGACGATTCATTGCAAGTCGTGACGGTACAGTCCTCATCCAATTGGGGGCACCTCACCGTCAACTGGCGGGAAAGTGCTGGAGAACATACGGTGGCTTTTGAAGCCACGCCCACTTATCAGCAATGGCCCGTGCACCCGGAGCACTGGTTAAAGGACGTACCTCGAATCGCGTCCGATTCAACCATTTCCGGCCAGGTGGCTTGGAATGCGGAAACGGGCGGCGCGGGATTCTTGTCCCAAATGGACGTGGATGTGCCGTTGGGCTTTGAAGGGGCAAATTGGGAAGTCGGCCCCATCAACATTGAAACCGCTCGCCTCGCATTCGTCTCCCAGTTCGCAGGCATGCCCTTGCCCTCCTATTTCGGGGCACACCGCCGTTGGGTATTGGCAGCGGACTACAATGGTGAACAGGTAAGCGCACGGTTGACACCCGATGCCATTTCCGAGCAATCCCTCGAACTGACGTGGGGTGTTGGCACTGATTCATCGGATTTCACAGCGACAGTGAATGGGTTTTCCATCGATCCAAACGAACGGGATCTTCGAACAGGTAAATGGCGATTGGTTGGTGACGGCGCGACCACCGAATCGGGCTGGGGAGGTCAGCTCACCGCCTCTCATCCTGCTGGCGACGTGATTACGACCGCCTGGGGAGTCACAACGGAGCCTTCCGCGTGGTCTTTCTCAACCGACACCCGTGTGGAACGGTTAGTGCCAAAGGCCGATGAGGCCACCCCTTGGGAATTGTTTGCGCGTGTAGGATGGAGGGGATCAGGATCCGGCATAGACAACTGGACGCAGGTGCTCGAAGTTCGTGATGTTGTGTTGCTCGAAAATCGCGTTCCGCGCACCTTTGAACGATTCGATGCAGTTCAAAAGCGGAACGGCGATGCGTGGTCGCTTGAATGGGCCTCTTCACTCGCCTCGGGTAAAGCGACCTGCAATACCGCGCTCTTAACCGATTGGTCCTTCAATCCTGCCCGTTTGGCTTTTGAACCAAAAGCCGAAAGCCCTTCCGCCCTTCCTCAACTCGATATCCAAGTAAACGTAGCCGACCTCGAGCCCATTGCCCTGCTTGCCAATTGGCCCATAACGACGTCCGAACCATTCACAGCTCAGGCAAGCTGGAATGGCACAAGGGGTTCGGTTCAAACGCGCATTGCTTCGCTTTCAAGCGGAAGCATTCAATTCGAAGACATAGCCATCAATGGTAACCTGTCCACACGAAACCCATCTCAATTGAATTGGGAAGGCCACGGCCTGAGCATCAACAACAGCGAGGTGATCGCAGTTGTGGCCGGCCAACTCGAAGCTGGAACATCAGGACTCGATTTAATGATTCAATCGTGCACCGGTCAACTTGGCGATGACGCGTTTACACTTGCAGAACCAGCGCGCGTATCCATCGATGCCGAGACAGCCGCGTGCAGACTATCCAGCCTGAACCTCCAATCCAGACGAGGATCCGTGGAATTATCTGGTGCGTTCAATGCGGCCATCGATTGGGGGCTTCACGCCAGAATAACGCACGATGGACTGCAGTGGGGTGACACCATGCGCCGCATCAATAACATAGAGGGAATGCTCGCCTTGAGCCCGGGAATGAACTTCCCGCAAGTCGAAGGCAAGCTGCGTTGTGGAGAAGCGAGGTGGAACGAATTCGTCGCCACAGACGCAGAGGCAACCATCGCAGGAACGGTCAACGCTCCTCGGCTGACGCTGCGTACTTCCACCCTGCCATCCGGGACACTTGATGCGACCGTTGACCTTCCGCTGAATGACCTGGCCGCGGCACGCGCTTTTGTCGCTTTTAGGGACCTCGACCTCGTGCCTGTCAATGGCTTGCTGCCCCAGGGGAGCATCGAATTGCATGGCAAGGTTTCTGGTGCGCTGAACGCCTCGGGATTGGACGCTTTCCCAAGCTTGAATGGAGAGGTGGTACCCAATGGGGTCTCCTTGGCCGTGCCCTACCTCGGCACGAGGTACGACGTGGCTGGGACGGTCGAGGTCAGAACCGACGGATTTTTCATGGACCAGTGGGCGCTCTTCGATGCGGACAGCACCGAAGCGCGATTCCATGGAACGGTGCTGCACACTGCATTCAAAGAGTGGGACTTGGACTTCGGCATCGAGATCCTCGACCGGCCCATCGCGCTCATGAACATCCCCATCACCGATGATGCTTTATTCTACGGAACTGCGCGCGGAACCGGTGACATCAATGTTTCTGGTTACGGTCCCATGCTGCAAATTGATGCTACCCTTGAAACGGGAGCCGGGACAGATTTCGCTCTTCCTATGGACAGTCAGGACGACGTCGACTACGCTGAATTCGTGCGGTTCAAGAAGGCCGAAACAGAGACTGGACCCACTGCAACTCCACGCGGCACATTCTCCAACACTCGGCTATACTTGGGAATTGACGTCAACGACGGGGCCCAAGCTCGCATCGTTTTCGACCGAAAGGTGGGTGATGAAATCGTCGGCAATGCCAAGGGCCACCTCGACTTGGAGGTCAATGACTTCGAGCAATTGGACATGACGGGCAACCTCGAAATCACCGAAGGTGCTTACTACTTCACGCTGCAAAATTGGTTCAACAAACGGTTTGATATCCAGCCCGGAAGCACCTTGTCATGGGAAGGCGATCCGTACGACGCCCAGCTCGATGTTGCCACGACCTACACCACCCGCACAGCACTGGACCCGCTGCTCCCAGAAGTCGATGACCTTCCAGGACGCATCCCGGTGGACCTGCAGTTGCAGCTGACTGGATCAATGCTCAGGCCGGGATTGGACTTCGATGTGGCGGTCCCCACCGCTGACTCCCGTATTCAAGCCCTCGTGGAAGGCGCTCTGGTCAGTGAAGAAGAGGTGCAACGCCAAGCATTGGGCCTACTTACCTTGAGCCAGTTCATCCCCACCGATCCCACGACTGCAGCGGTCGGCGGGTTCATTCAACCCGCGCAAAGCACGCAGTTTTTAGCCAATCAACTCGGTCACTGGATTTCGCAGATCGCCCCAGCGATGGACGTTGGACTCGATTATGCCCAAGACGCGTTGAGTGGGGAACAAGCCGTCGGTTTGGCCCTGAGCACCCAATTCCTCAACGATCGCTTGCACATCGAAGGCGAAGTGGGCGCCCAAACTTTCGGTACCGTGCAGGCGGAGGATTTTCAAATCCACGACCTCACCGTCAGCTTCGACTTGACAGACGATGGAGGCATTCAACTCACCGGTCACTCCCGCCAAACCGCCTCTCTCACCAATGCCATTGAAGGCGATGCCGTTCAAGGAGTCGGCATCCGTTTCAAGTGGGCGTTC
>CAXREW010000234.1:0-3674 GCA_964229455.1 Flavobacteriaceae bacterium
CCGAGAACTACAATTCAGATGCTACGGAGGACAACGGGGCGTGCATCGTGTTGCCTCCGTCGTATTGCGGGGAAGGAACCGTATGGGATGCTGAAGCCGGTCAGTGCGTCAGTGATGGCTCAGGTGACGGTGGCATTGGCGGGTATGGCGGATTGTGCTTCGGCGACTTTGACGCCGATGGCCAACGTGGGACGTCCGACCTCTTGATGTGGCTCGGCGTCTACGGCTACACGTGTGATTAGTGGATGCCTCGGGCGGCGAGGTAGCGCTCAGCATCGAGCGCAGCCATGCAACCGGGTCCGGCAGCCGTGACCGCTTGACGGTACGTCTTGTCCGCCGCGTCGCCGCTGACAAAGACGCCTTCACGGTTGGTTTTGGACGTGCCTGGCTCACCGTACTTGATGTAGCCTTGCTCGTCGAGGTCAATCCATCCCTTGAAAACGTCCGTATTCGGCTTGTGCCCGATGGCCACGAAGAAACCGGTGCACGGAATGACGTGCTCTTCTCCGGTTTGGTTGTTCTTAACACGCGCGCCCTCGACTCCGTCCTCACCGATGACCTCGACCGTCTCGGTGTTCCACAGCACCTCGATGTTTTCCATGCTCAATACGCGGTTTTGCATGGCGCGTGACGCCCGCATCTCGTTGCGGCGAACGAGCATGGTCACCTTGGAACAGAGCTTCGCGAGGTAGCTGGCTTCTTCGCACGCCGTGTCTCCAGCGCCCACGATGACCACTTCCTGTCCGCGGTAGAAGAATCCGTCGCACACCGCACACGCGCTGACACCGCCACCGGCATCGCGCAACCGAATCTCGGATTCGAGCCCCAACCACTTGGCGGAAGCGCCCGTCGAGATGATGACAGAATCGGCATGGATTTCGGTACGGTCATCGCCTTCGCCCACCCAGATTTTGTGGACAGGACCGGTGAAGTCCACCTCGGTCACCCAACCGTTGCGCACATCCGTGTCAAACCGCTTGGCTTGCACCTCCAAGTCCATCATCATCTGGGGACCGTTGATGCCCTCGGGATAGCCTGGAAAGTTGTCCACTTCGGTGGTTTCCGTGAGCTGACCGCCCGGCTGCATGCCCTGGTACAAAACGGGTTTCATATCCGCGCGTGCGGCGTAGATGGCGGCGGTGTATCCGGCTGGGCCCGATCCAACGATCAGGCACTTGACGTGTTCTGGTTGTGCACTCATGGCGGCAAAGATACAGCGCTCATCAGGCCGTCAAAGTGCATTTTATCACCAATTAACTCACGCCGTGGTCGAGCCGGAGCCAAGCGTTCCAGACGGGGTCGTCGGGCGGCGTAGCGAGGATGCGCATGGGGACGCGTTGCACCGGGTGAACGAATTCAATGCAGCGGGCGTGAAGGTGAATCGAGGCGTTGTCGTTGGTGCGTCGCGAGCCGTACTTGATGTCCCCTTTGATGGGGGCGCCAAGGCTCGCCAAAGTCGTGCGGATCTGGTGGTGTCGCCCTGTTTTGGGTTTGACCTCCACAAAATGGTAGTGGTCCGAACGCCCCACTGTGCGGTAGGTCAATTCCGATTCTTTGCGACCATTCCCCGGCGTGTCGTGGGCAAAGCTCTTGTTCAAGTCCTTGTTCTTGATTAGGTAGTTCACGACGTGCCCTTCACTGGGCGCGGGTGCGGGCCTGGTCACCGCCCAGTACGTCTTCTGCACTTCCCGCAACCGAAACATGTTGGTCAACCGCGAAAGGGCCTTGGAGGTGCGGGCGTACAGGATGACGCCGCTCACTGGCCGGTCGAGGCGGTGCACGGTCCCAATGAACGCGTCACCGGGCTTGTTGTACTTCCGCTTGACGTACTCGCCCACGACGCGGCAGAGGGTGGTGTCGCCGCTGGAGTCGCTCTGGACGATGTCCGACGAGCGCTTGTTGACGGCGATGATGTGGTTGTCTTCATAGAGCACATCGAGGTTGTCGATGGTGCTCATCACGATGGGCGCCTTCGGCTGCCGAGCCCAGTGGGAGGGATTCGAGACGTCCGGGCGATCCGCCATGTTCAGTACTGTTCGTCCGCGTTGGGAAAATCGCGGCTGCGGACGTCCTTGACGTACTGCTGAATGGCCGAGTTCATCTGCTCGCCCATGTTCAGGTAGCGACGCAAAAAGCGCGGGCTGAATTCTTGGGTAATGCCGAGCATGTCGGGGAGGACGAGGACTTGTCCGTCGCAACCGCTTCCTGCGCCGATGCCGATGGTGGGGCAGTGGATGCTCTTGCTCACTTCTGTGGCGAGCTGTGCGGGAATCTTTTCGAAAACCACCGAGAAGCACCCGATTTCGTCAAGCATCTTGGCGTCCTTGCGCAGCTGCTCCGCTTCCATGTCCTCCTTCGCACGCACCGTGTACGTGCCGAACTTGTAGATGGACTGTGGCGTCAATCCGAGGTGGCCCATGACCGGGATGCCGGCGGTGAGGATGCGTTCGACGCTTTCGCGCACTTCGCTGCCGCCTTCCAGTTTCACCGCGTGGGCGCCGCTTTCCTTCATGATGCGGATGGCCGAATTCAAGGCCTCTTTGGAATTGCCTTGGTAGGTGCCGAATGGCAAGTCGACCACAACGAGCGCTCGTTTCGCCGCGCGCACCACGCTCGATGCGTGGTAAATCATGTGGTCCAGGGTAATGGGCAAGGTGGTCTCGTGACCGGCCATCACGTTGGAGGCGCTGTCACCGACGAGGATCACATCCACACCGGCCTGGTCCACAATGGTGGCCATGGTGTAGTCGTACGCGGTGAGCATGGCGATGGGTTCGCCGTTGGCCTTCATTTCCGCAAGCACTTGGGTCGTGATGCGTTTGGCTGATTTGTGAACGGACATGGTTTCAGGTTTTACAGGTGCCGCAGACCAAAGGTATCCAATTCAATTGAATGCATTAACCGCGAAGCGCCCGGAATGTCAGGTTGATGCGCGGTTCATGCACCTTGAGTCGCTTGGGCAAGGCGTGGTCAAAATCACGCTGCATGTTTTCCATGACCAAGAGGTCGCCGTGGCCGAGGCTGACCATCCATTTCTCCTTGGTCTGGCGGTGCCGGATGGCGAAGTCTCGCGTCGCTCCAAAAGAAACGCTGGCGATGCACGCCGGGTCAATTTCAGGTTCGTTGTCGCGGTGCCACCCCATGGAATCCACCCCGTTGCGGTAGAGGTTGAAGAGGCAGGCATTCAAGACGGGGGCAGCATCACAAAATCCCTGCACCGCATCGCGGAGCTCCACCACTTCCGGCGTGAGCGGGCGCTCCGGCCAGCGAATGGTGGAATAGGCGTAGGCGGGCCCCATCCACGCCGTCAGCCGGGGTTCGAGGTGTTCTTTGCCGTAGACGGTGATGGCGTTTTGCTGCCAGGGAATGTGTTTGTACCAAGTGTCAAATTGGGATGCGGCAAAAGCCTCGCGAACAACCCAGCACGCAGATGAGCCTTGGTTGATGATGCATTCCTTCTCCATGACGTGGGCATCAAATGGAAGCAACCGCTGCAACGCCCCCGCCAATCCACCCGATGTAGGCGAGGTAAATGAGCAAGAGGAGGGCGCCTTTCCAGCGGTGGATGGTTCCTTTGTGCATCATCATCAATCCGACCAACATGGCAATGCCCGTCATCCACCAAAAATCAAATTCCAGGGCCTGCACATCCACTGGAAGCGGGATGATGCTCG
>CAXREW010000235.1:0-2354 GCA_964229455.1 Flavobacteriaceae bacterium
GCACGAAAGCCCCTTGCGCTTCGGCCAACTCGCGGTCGGCACGGATGACGGGCTCATTCAGGTCAGCCGCGACGGCGGGTACACCTGGACGCCGTTGACTTCACCGGTGCCGCAAGACCCGAAAAACGAACGAACGTTCTGGGTGAGCGAAGTGCTCTGGAGCGCGCACCACCCGAACCGGCTGTACGTCGGGCTCAATGCTTACCGCTTGGATCATTTTGACTCGTACGTCTTCGTCACCGAAAACGACGGCCGCACGTGGAAGCGCTTGGGCGATCGAACGGAAGCCGTCGGCCTGCCTGCCGAGCCGGTGAACGCCCTCATTGAGTCCGCGGACTGGGAAGATTGCCTCTTCGTGGGCACCGACGGCGGATGCTACGCGAGTATGGACCGCGGAGCCACATGGTCCACCCTCCACCCCGACCTGCCGCGTGTCCCCGTGCACGACCTCGTGATCCAAGAACGCGAGAACGAGCTCGTCATTGGTACTCACGGGCGCAGCATTTGGGTGGCCGACTTGAATCCGTGGCTCGATCGCGCCGGCGAAGCCATCGCCACCGATTGGACCACAGACGAGGCGGTTGCCTTGGAGTGGAGCGAGCGCTGGGGGCAAAAAGGATGGGCCTGGAGCGAACCGCGTACCGTTGAAGTGGCGTTCGATGCCTTTGCGCCTGAACACACCGAGGGCCAATGGCTTTGGGTCGACAGCGCCGGAACCGAGCAACCTGTTGACGACGCTGGAGTCGTCGAGAAAGGATGGCAGACGTTGCGCGTCCCCGCGCAGTGGACGACGGATGAAGGCGTCGAATTTCCCGACCTCGGCACGTATCAATTGCAATTCAAAACCGCGTCAAGCGCAGGGCTCAAAGGACCGGAAGTGACGGTTGAAGCAGCGGATTGACCGCTGGGCCTCATGCGCGCAAGTGCTCCGGAATCAGGCAGACCGGGATGGGGTTCATCTTGTGCTGGTTGGCCCGGTTGAGGCGGGTGTAAATCGCCATAACCTCGCGCTGGCGCTCCGTCCACGTTGAAGGATCTGCTTCGGCGTTCGCCATGGCCCATTCGAGTTCCGGGTACGTCGCCCCTAGCTGGTCCTCATCGGTGCGGTCATCGCCCCACAGGCCGTCTGTCGGTGGTGCATCGAGGATTTCTTGTCCGACGCCCAGCGCCGCCCCTAGGACGAAAACTTCGGTTTTGAACAAATCCGCAATGGGACTCACGTCTACGCCACCGTCACCGTATTTGGTGTAAAAGCCCACACCGAAGTCCTCGACTTTGTTGCCTGTACCGGCGACCAGCGCACGGCGCTGTGCGGCCAGTGCGTACAGCGTTGTCATGCGCAGGCGCGCCCTCGAATTGGCCAAGGCAAGCCCACCTGAAGCGTCATCGGCCTCGGGCAATGCCGACACCAGTCCGTCGTAAACCCCTGTCAAATCGACCCGAGCGCAGGAGACGTTTTCGAAGCGCTGTTCCAGGGCTTGCATGTGCGCCTGAGCTCGGGACACCTGGCTCGGGTGTTGGTGAATCGGCATTTCGACGACGCACGTTGGTAAACCCGTTTCGGCACATAAGGTGGAAGTAACGGCGGAGTCAATTCCACCACTCACGCCCACCACCCAGCCGTCCATGTTGGCGGCGCGTGCATAGTCCTGCAGCCAAGAAACGATGTGTTGCGCTAGTGCGTTCATACCTATCAAAACATCACACCGACGCAAAGTTCAATTTGCCCGGTTTTGCCCTTCATTTCACCCGCGACAGGTAGCTCAATGCCTGCATCGTCGTCAAATTCAAAGATGACCTCATCGCCCGTTCGCGTTTGGTACACGGGGAAGGCTTGGTACTGGTTGCGCAAGGCCATGTTGTAGCGCAGCCCAACGGCCAATGCCGTCGTGCCCGTGAAGCGCCGCTCAAAACCCAGCCCAATGATCATGCTCGGGCGAAACAACAACGTCTGATCAACCAACGAAACCAAGGCCGGATCGGTTGCCCCCGCGTTGACGAAGGACCACGCACCGAGCGAATCCGCTGCGGCAAAAGGCGTGGCCGTTCGCGTGCCTTCGGAGCGCACATTGAGCCCCAGCCCCATTCCGAACTGCCCGTAGTACGTGCTGTATCCTATTTCCTTGGTCCGCATTTTGAACGTCAACGGAATCTCCACGTACTGCTGCTTGTGATCGAGCTCTACCCGGTTGATGACCTCTCCGTCCGCAGTAGCGGTGCTTTCGAAATAGGCGATGCGCCCCCCGTTGTAGAAGATGTTCACCCCGGTGCCGATGGCATACGTATCGGTGAACAGGGCGTCGAAGATGAATCCGTAGCCGAAGTGGGCCTGACTGCCCGCACCGACGTGGGAC
>CAXREW010000236.1:0-3320 GCA_964229455.1 Flavobacteriaceae bacterium
GGGCCATCACAAGCTGCATCGTCGTGCAATTGGGGTTCGCGATGATGCGGTCGTCGGGACCAATGGCATCGCCGTTCACCTCGGGCACCACCAACGGACAAGCGGGATCCATGCGCCAGGCACTGCTGTTATCGATGACCGTGGCCCCCGCCTTGGCAAACTCCGGCGCCCACTTTTTGGATACATCACCGCCCGCACTGAACAGCGCCACCTGCGGCCGTGCAGCCAACACCTCCTCCACGGTATGTACGGTCCATTTCCGGCCTTGAAACTCCACCTCACTCCCGGCGCTGCGTTCACTGCCTGCGGGAAGCAATTCCTCTACCGGCAACGCCAGTTCTTCCATCACGTCGAGCATGGTCCGCCCGACGAGTCCCGTAGCTCCAATTACCGCCAATTTCAATCCTTCCATGGTTCCTGATTCAATTCGCAAATTCCCACATCACATCAACGAATTCAACAGATAGCTTTGAACGTTTTTATTGAGCTTCGGTGAAAAACTAAATTGAACGGGATCGGACTGGGGTTGGTGGTTGTTGCGGGGCTGTGGTCCGGATATGCGCGAAGTCAGTCATCATGGGTGGAGCACGGGTCGGTTGAACTGTGGAATCGTGCGGGGAACGCATGGCAATTGAATGCTACTGAAGCCGGCACGGCATCCCTCATCCTTATGCCAACTGAGGCGATGAGCGATTCCACGGGATGCACCATTCGCGTGCGGTGGCAGCAGGGATTTTCCGGGTCGAACTCCAATTTCACCCGACTGCACTGGCTGCTCGATTCCACCAGCTGGTTTAAATCTCCAGCACCAACAGTCCCTGCAGACGCTTGGTCTGTGAGCGACGAACACGGACCATTGTCCTTTATGCACCTCGGTGAGACCGGAGCCGAGGATTCCATTCGGTGGTTCAGCTCGGGGCCAAGTGCTTTATGGGATGCTATAGTCGCCCAGCTGAACAATGCACATTTCGCCGATCCTTTTGACTTCGAACTGACTTGGTCGCAGAATGCAGGCAGTGATTCGGTGCAACTTAACCTTGCTCACGTGTACGAGGACGGGAGTCGTTCAGCTGATGAATGGGGTGCAAAAGCCATGCACGCGGTGCCTTTCTGCTTAGAGTGGAGTTGCATTCATTGCAAAACCAACGACAGCTCCGGGCACAAGCCCCAGTCTTCATTTGCCCACATTGACAGCACCCAAAATCCCCAGAACTTTGGCATCTTCGCACCATGTTCGAAGGGATGCCCTTGCCAATTTCGCCGCTTGACGTTTACACGCTCCCGCTGTGGATTTGCGCATTCGGGATGGGGGCAACGGCATTGCTTCGGGTTCAATTCGACCGTGAATGGGCACTGACCATGTGGACAGCCTACCAAATCAAGCGCGTTTGGCAGCGGCTAGCAGACGAGTCAGCGCGGACGGGCGGCACCTTGACCAGCCACGCTATGGGCATTTTGACGTGGGCCTTGCTTGGATCGCTATGGGGAGTCAACGCCTCAGAAACGTCCGCAGTCACAGCAGCTGGAAACGGAGCGATGTGGGGAGCATTGCTTGGCTTGACCACACTGGTTTTCCGGCAGGTGGGAGGCTGGATTGGCGCGTGGGTGACGCTGGAGCGAGAAGCCATCGAACGGGGATTCGAAGTGGACCGGCACATGCGCAATTGGTTGTTGTGGGCTATGATTGCGTTGGTTGTGTGGGAGTTGACCCAATTCAATGGATTCGAGAACCGCGGAGAAATGTGGTCCCATGTGTGCACGGTTTGGTGGGTATGGCTCGGCTTGAAGTGGTTGCGGCAGTTTCAATCTGTCTTAAACAAACGACTTCATATTGGTTGGGGAATTGCGTACATTTGCACCCTCGAAATTGGACCATCCTTGCTGCTGTTCGAGTATGCAGGTTGAGCCAATGGAGCAAGCACTGAAGAACCGATATGGCGAAGAAGCTCAAGACTGTCCTGATTTCACAGCCAAAGCCCACCACGGAAAAATCTCCGTACTTCGACTTGGCCGACCGTCAGAAATTGACCATCGATTTCCGTCCATTTATCCACGTTGAAGGCGTGGAGCCGCAAGATTTTCGTCAGCAGCGCATCGACTTGGCCGAGCACACGGCCGTCATCCTGACCAGCCGAAACGCGGTGGATCACTTCTTCCGCTTGGCGGCGGATCTGCGTTTTGAGGTGCCCGACACCATGAAGTACTTCTGCATCAGTGAGGCTACGGCCTTCTACCTGCAGAAATACGTGGTGTACCGCAAGCGCAAGATTTTCTTTGGGAAGCACCGCTTTCAGGACCTCATGGACAGCATCAAAAAGCACAAGCAGGAGAAGTTTTTGCTGCCGTGCAGTGATTTGATGAAGCCGTCCATTCCGAAGTTGCTCGACGAAGCCAGCATCAACTACACCCGGGCCATGATGTACCGCACCGTGTGCAGCGACCTGAGTGACTTGAGCGACGTCAAGTACGATTGCCTCGTATTCTACAGCCCGAGCGGTATCGAGAGCCTGTTCAAGAATTTCCCAGACTTCGAACAGGGCGAAACGCGCATCGCAACCTTTGGTCCGACAACCGCCAAAGCCGCGGAGGAGAGCAACTTGCGTATTGACATTTCAGCCCCTACCCCTCAGGCGCCTTCGATGACTATGGCCATTGAGCATTACATTCAAGGCAAATAACTCCCGTTGCCTGAAACGCCTTCCTTTTCCTACTCCAAATCCGAACGCCTCAAATCCAAAAAGCTGATTGAGGCCACGTTTGCAGCGGGTCAAAAGTTCAAGGCGTGGCCCCTCGTGGCCAAGAGCTTGGACGCGGAGTTGAGTGAAGATGTCCCCTGCCAAACGCTCGTTTCCGTCAGCAAACGGTCATTTAAACGGGCCGTTGACCGCAATCGGATCAAGCGATTGATGCGAGAGGCGTGGCGTTTGCAAAAACATACCGCCTACGCTGCCCTCCGAGAACACGAAAAACAACGCGCCCTCGTTCTCATTTATGTGGGTAAAGAATTGCCTACTTTCGAAGGAATGCAAGGGAGCATGCAGACGTTGATTGCAAAAATGATTGAAGCAATGGCAGCACCGGAGCAGCCTCAAGCGGACACCCCAGAACATGGATAAAAAGAAGGCCAGAAAAACGTGGATGTGGTTGGTGCCGCTCGCCGGACTGATGGCGGCGGCGGTTCCGTTGCGCGAAAACTACTTCGAGCTATCGAAGCAGCTGGAAATCATGACAGCCATGTTCCGCGACTTGAACATCTACTACGTCGATGAAATCCAACCCGGACAGCTCATGGAAACGGGCATGGACGCCATGGTGGAAAG
>CAXREW010000237.1:0-6630 GCA_964229455.1 Flavobacteriaceae bacterium
GGGCTACAGACGGGTACTTGGACATCGAATCCCTCGGTGTCGCGACGCTGAGCTCACTCGACGGCTACCACCGCACTGAGAAGGTGCACCGCCTCGCCTATGCCAAGCCGGATGTTTATCCGCCTGAAGCTTTGGAGGATTTCAAAGCCGGGTGGAAGGACGATTGATATTTTCGCCGAAATTTGCCCTGCATGCCTGAAATCAAACCCAAGCAAGACGTCAACGGCCACACGCTGTTGCACCATGAAGTCATCGCGGAGAATCCCGATGCGCCGTGGTTGGTCTTTGTGCATGGGGCAGGCGGCAGCATCCGCACGTGGAAATTCCAGATTGATGCTTTCGCACCGCATTTTCGCTTGCCGCTCATCGACCTCCGGGACCACGGCTACAGCAAGGACATCCTGCCCGAGTTCCCGGCGTATGATTTTGACATTGTGGCCAAGGACATCCTCGTTCTGACAGATCACCTCGGCATTGAGAAGGCGCATTTCATGAGCTTGAGCATCGGCAGCGTCATTCTGCAAAAAATCGACATCGAGCGGCCCGAGTTGGTGGACCGCATGATCATGGCGGGTGCGATTTTTGACGGAAGCAAGGCCATGCACTGGTTTGTGCATTCGGGCAAATTCCTCTCGTACATCTTGCCGTACCGCGCGCTGTATTGGCTGTTCAGTTTCATTGTGTTGCCGCGAAGGAACCACCGCCTGAGCCGGTACATTTTCCGCCGCCAAAGCCGCCGCTTGACCACCCGTGAGTACATGAAGTGGATTGAGTTGTACAAGCCGTTTTTCCACTTGATCCGAGATTACGTGAACCGTCCGGTCATGAAGAAAGGCTTGGTGGTGATGGGTAGCCAGGACCACATTTTCTTCCGTTCGGCCAAGCGCTTCACGGAGATCCAAAAAAACATGCGCCTCGCCGTGATTGAGAACTGCGGCCACGTCTGCAGCATCGAGGCGCCCGAAGTCTTCAACGATCTGGTACTGCGCTTCCTGCAGGACCTCGATGTCCCGGATGCGGTGACCGCCAAACCGGTGCCAATGCGCTGGTCAGAATTGAAAGCCCTGCAGAAAGGTTGAGGTGAAAACATCTCGTTGGTGACGGGGTTATACCCCCATGCGCCGAAGCCATTTTCCCCCGGATAAGACTTGCGTTGTTTGCCAACGACCGTTCTCTTGGCGCAAGAAATGGGAGCGCTGCTGGGACGAGGTAAAATACTGCTCTGAGCGGTGCAGAAAAACCAAGGCGTCATGAATTGGAACGAACCCATCGCCAGGTGCAGAGATGTTCAGCCCGCCGAAGAAGTCGCGCTGATGTGCGGCGATCAATTGAATGAGCGCCACAGTTGGATCATTGGAGGCCCCGTGTCAACGCGTTTGTTTGTGATGATGGAAATCCGCACGGAAACGGATTACGCACGGCACCACATTCAAAAGGTCGTGGCCTTCTTCGGCGCCATGCGGCTGTTCGCTCAACGGCTGCACGAATTGGGACATCGCGTCCATTACATCGCGCTCGACGACCCGGACAACGAACAGTCCTTCGCAGCGAACATCCACCGCATAGCCGCCCAAGTGGGCGCCCACCGATTGAGCTGGCAGCAGCCGGACGAGTACCGATTGGACGAAGCCCTGAAGGCGTTGGCGGACGAGTGCGAAGTGAAGGGGATGGAAACGGAACGCGCCGACACGGAGCATTTCTACACCCACCGAACGGAATTGGCCGACTTTTTCAAAGGCAAAAAGACGTACCGATTGGAAAATTTTTACCGGGCGATGCGGGCCAAGCACGACGTGCTGATAGATGCCCTTGGAGAACCGGAGGGAGGGCAGTGGAATTTCGACGCCAACAATCGCCAGAAGTTGCCCAAGGACCACGTGATTCCGCCGCCCAAATTGTACCACCGAGATGTGGCACCGCTGCAAGTGCTGATTGAGGCGGCTGGCGTGGAGACGACTGGTCAGCTCGATGCAGCTTCGTGGGGTTGGCCTTTGACACGGGAGGAGGGGTTGAATTTGCTCGATTATTTCGTCGGCGTATTGTTGCCGCATTTTGGGGATTACCAGGATGCCCTGACGCCCGACAGCTGGAGCGTGTACCACAGCCGCCTGAGTTTTGCCATGAACACCAAACTGCTCAGTCCCGATGAGGTGAACCGGGCGGTGGAACAGGCGTGGCGCTCCAATCCCGAACGTGTCAGCATCTCACAAGCGGAAGGGTTCATTCGGCAGATCCTCGGATGGCGCGAGTACATGCGCGGCGTCTACTGGGCGCACATGCCAGAATACGCCGAGCTCAATTTTTTCGAGCACACCCGGCCGTTGCCGAATTGGTTCTGGACAGGAGAGACGAAGATGGCGTGCCTCTCCCATGCGGTCAAGCAACCCATGGAGCATGCGTATGCGCACCACATCCAACGCCTGATGGTCACCGGCAACTTCGCCTTGCTGGCTGGCATCGATCCCGATGAGGTCGATGGCTGGTACCTCGGGGTGTACATCGATGCGCTCGAATGGGTGGAAATCACGAATACCCGCGGCATGAGCCAGTTTGCCGACGGCGGCATCGTGGGCTCCAAGCCGTACGTGAGCAGCGCCCAGTACATCAAGAAGATGGGGCCGTACTGCAAAGGCTGCCATTAAAAAGCCGATGTCAAGACTGGTGAAGAGGCCTGCCCGTTCAACGGGTTGTACTGGCATTTCCACGTGCGCAACCGCGCCAAACTCGAGCGCAACCCGCGCATTGGAATGGCCTACCGCACGTGGGACAAGATGGCGCCGGAAAAGCAGCAAGCGTTGCTGGAGACCGCCGAAATGAATTTGAACCGAATTGAAGAATTGTGATGCGAGCACTGTATTGGTTTCGAGAAGACTTGCGGCTGGAAGACAATTCTGCCTTGACGGCCCTCTGTGCGGACGCGGACGAGGCGGTTTTTGCCTTTGTAGTGCCCGCATCCGACCGCTGGAGTCGGAGCCCCGAGCGCATGGGTGAACACCGCTCGCGATTCATGGCGGAGAGCATGATGGCTTTGGACAAGGCGCTCCGGGAGCACGGCAACCAGCTCGTGGTGCTGCACGGTGATCCGGACGTTGCTGTGGTGGAAGCCGCTCGGCAGTGGTCGTGTCAAGCGGTCTACTCGCAGCGCTGCCATACCCATGAGGAGGAGGTTGCCGCAGCAAAGGTGGCCGATGCGCTGCCGCATTACACGTTCGAAGGCGCCACCCTGGTGCACCCCGACGACTTGCCTTTCGACGTGGAAGATTTGCCTGAAATTTTCACGCGCTTTCGCAAAAAGGTGGAAAAAGGCGGACTGATTGTCCGGGACCTCCAACCCGTTCCCGACATCCCACCGCCGCCGAGCGAATTGCCCGCCGAGCCGGTGGATCTCGACGTTCCGGAACGGATGGGTGGCTTGCCCAAGACCACGATGCATTTTGATGGCGGCGCGGAAGCCGGCATGAAGCGCTTGCGGCATTATTTCTGGGGAACCCGCGCGCTCAGTGAATACAAGAAGACCCGCAATGGCATGATGGGGTGGGATTACTCGAGCAAATTCAGTCCGTGGTTGGCCTGGGGCTGTTTGAGCCCGCGAACGGTGTACCATGCGGTGTTGGATTACGAGGACGACGTGGAGAGAAATGAGAGCACGTACTGGTTGATTTTTGAACTATTGTGGCGCGACTATTTTCGGTTCATTGCGATGCAGCACGGAGACCGCATCTGGCATGAAACAGGCCTGAAAGATGCCCCGCGCAATCCGGTGACTCACCACCCATTGCAATGGAAGGATTGGTGCACCGGCAACACGAAGAGTGCCTATGTCAACGCCAACATGAACGAATTGCGCCTCACAGGCTTCATGTCCAACCGCGGCCGGCAAAACGTCGCCTCATACGCCATTCACGACATGGGATTGGACTGGCGTGAATGCGCTGCGTGGTTTGAACGTTGGTTGATTGATTTTGATCCGTGCAGCAATACGGGCAATTGGCTCTACGTAGCCGGCATCGGCAACGATCCCCGCCCGCAACGGAAATTCGATGTGGATTGGCAAGCCGAACGCTACGATCCAGAGGGGGTCTTCCAGCGCCATTGGAACCGACTGGGGGAGAAGTTCCCGTGTGATCCTGAATGCGTTGAATGATGGTTTGGAACGTTACCTACAACGATCCCGGTCGGTGGCGGGAAGTGTACAGGGTGGCCGGTCCCAAATGGGGCTGGCTCGAAGGCCTCGTCGCAACGATGAAAGGGTGCCCCATCGGCTCGCCAAAGTTGCACCTTGAAGCCGTGGACGGCCTCCCGGAATTGGAGCACGGTGGAACGAATCAGCAGCAATTGACCCCCATCAATTTTCAGCGAACCCGATCAGGCGCGGTGGCCTACACCAAGGTTCGGCTGGAAGTCTACGGCATTCCCTTCCGTTGGGATGAGGTACAGTCCACACCACGCCAGGCTCTGGGGTCGGAGCGATCTCGGATCGTACTGACCTTCCAGCGGAAAGACCGGGTGGTCCACTTGACGTTATCGGGGTCTCAGCGCGCCATTGCGCGCATGGAAGCATGGCTGGCCATGGCCGCTGCGCAAACGGTTTAGGAGGCAGTCCAGTTGGCCATGCAGACCTGGCCATTTTCCTGAACATTGCGCAGGGCGTCTACCATGCGCAGAGCCTCGTCGACGTGCCGGGCAATCGTAAAGAAGTTGATCAATTGATGGTGCACCATGCCGTTTTTGTCAATCAAAAAGCTGGCGCGCAACGTGGTCATTTCCGTGGTGGCGGAAACGCTGCCGTCTTCCGCGTAGTCGTATTCCCCGCTGAGCACATCGTAATTGGTCGCGATGGTTTTGTTCGCATCGCCAACTACTGGAAAGGTTACGCCTTCGATGCCACCTGCTGACGCGGGCACGAGCGCAGCAGCAGCATGGACATCGGCCGTGTCGGTCGAGCAGGCGACCACAGCCGTATCTCGGGCTTCAAAGTCCGCTATTTGGGCTTGGAATGCCAGCAGCTCGGATTGGCAGATTGAAGTGAAATTTTTGGGGTAGAACACAAGCAGGACGTACTGTTTGCCTTTGTATTGGTCGAGGCTGAAATCCGGAATGATTTCGCCATTGACGTAGGCACGGGCGTTGAAATAGGGGGCTTGTTGACCGACGAGCATGGTGAAGTTTTTCAATGGTTGAGGCCAACAAAGTTATGGGTTCGTCCGCCCATTCTCCACCGACGTCCGATATCTTTGAGTCGTGAAGTCCTTTCAGCGAACCGGCCGTTACCTGAACCGCGAATTGAGCTGGCTCGCGTTCAACCACCGCGTGCTGCAAGAGGCCGAACGAGATGACAATCCCTTGGTGGAGCGTGTGCGCTTCCTCGGCATCTTCTCAAACAACATGGACGAATTCTTCCGCGTGCGGGTGGCGAACTTGCAACGCGCGTTGTTGGTGGACGAGAAATCCACCACCACGCTGGGGTTCGGTGTGCGTGAAACATTGAACCAAGTGGGCCAGCGCGTCTTGGAGTTGCAAAGCCAGTACAATGAAACCTACGGGACCGTATTGGATGCGATGCGCGAAGCCAAAATCCGAATCTTGAATGAGGAGGAGTACTCCGATGCGCAACGCGAGTTTGCCACGAACTACTTCAAGCAGCGCATCCGCGCGCACTTGGTGCCCATCATGATCAGTGAAGAGCGGCCCTTCCCGGATTTGAAGGACGGTGTTGTGTACTTTGTTGTCGCTTTGACGGTGGACGGATCACGCGGACTGGAGACCCAGTATGCCTTGATTCAGCTTCCGCAGCATTTACCGCGGTTTGTCATTTTGCCCTCGGCAGAGGATGGACACAACGTCACGTTCATCGACGATGTCATACGGAATGAACTCGGCCGTGTGTTCAGCTTGTTCCGACCGGTGGAGGTGGTGGCACACACCATCAAGGTGACGCGTGACGCGGAAATCGACATGGACGATGACTTGGCAACTTCGCTGATGGACAAGATGTCTGCTGGCATTGCCGCCCGCAAAAAGGGGGATTTTGTGCGCGTGATTCACGACCGGGCGATGCCAAACGCCATGTTGGAAGTGGTCAAACGCAAATTGGAATTGGGAGCTTCCGACAACATCATTGCCGGCAGCCGCTATCACAACCGCAAGGACCTCATCAGCTTTCCAGATTTCGGACGCGAGGATGCCGTTTTCGAACGCAGAAAACGCATCCAGCATCCGCTACTGAAGGGCAAGAGCAGCCTGATTCAACAAGTGCTGCGCAAGGACATCTTACTGAATTATCCCTACCATGATTTTGGGCACGTCGTGGATTTGATGCGCGAAGCGGCCATCGACCCGGCGGTCGAGTCCATTTACATCAACCTCTACCGCGTTGCGTACAATTCGCGCATCATCAACGCCCTGGTCAATGCCGCCCACAACGGCAAAAGGGTGGTGGCGGTCATCGAACTTTATGCGCGGTTTGATGAGAAAAACAACATCCGCGTTTCCAATGTGTTGCAGGAAGCCGGGATTCAGGTGGGTTTTGGGGTGACAGGCTTGAAGGTGCACTCCAAACTGTTTTTGATCACCCGACGCCAAGGTGTCACCACCAACCGCGTTGCGTACATCGGCACCGGCAACTTCCAC
>CAXREW010000238.1:0-2576 GCA_964229455.1 Flavobacteriaceae bacterium
CTCACACAAGGCTTTCGCTCTGTCCAACTGCTTGACGAAGGATTCCATATCGTTGTGCTGAAACACAAACCGCTTGCCCTGGTGCAAACGAACGCCGTCCACCATGCAAGCGTGCGACTCCGAATCGTAGACAATCACGTCGTGTCGGCTGACCAATGCTTCGATGGCCGATTGGCATCCTTGGTAGCCGTAGTTCAAAAGGAACGCGTCCTCTTTCTGCATAAAATCAGCCAATTGCGACTCTAGCAACTCGTGCTGAGCGGTTTGGCCTGACATCATGCGTGCACCCATGGGGTATCCCATTCCCCACTCCGCTGCCGCATCGGCATCGACTTTGCGGATGTCGGGATGGTTGGCAAGACCTAAGTAGTTGTTTACCGACCAAACCAACACTTCTTTGCCGCGGAAGGTCATGCGGTTGGAAATCTCTCCCTCCAGCTTGGGGAACGTGAAGTATCCGTGACTCTCTCGTGCATGTTGCCCTAAGGGGCCACGGTCGTTTCGAATGCGATCAAAAATATCCAAAGTACAAGGGTTTAAAGGCGCAAACTTACTATGCGATTCGCAGTTAATCAGCATTTTTGAGGCCACATTATCCGTTTTGTATCCACAGCGGTATGGGGATGAACAGCAAGGGTTAAGTTTTCAAAATTGCGTCCACGCGAATGCCGGATTTGCAAGGAGGAATTACCTTCGCAGACGCATGAATAAAACGTCCACGCATCAATTCTCCATTTTGACCGCATGCAGTGCGGTGCTCTTTGTGGGTGCGTTGCTTGTTGCAGGCACGGGTTGCAGCGAGTACAACAAGATCATGAAGAGCACAGACCTCGATTACAAATACGAGCGAGCGCTCGGGTTTTTGGATTCGAACAAGTGCTTCGGCGCGCTTCCCATCTTGGAGGAAGTGGTGAGCTTGACCCGTGGAACGGAACGCTCGGTGGACGCCCAGTACAATTTTGCCAAAGCCCAACGTTGCGTGGGCGACTACTACTTGGCCCGGTACTACTTCAAGATGTTCGCGAAAACCTTTCCGAACGACCCCCGTGCTGAAGAAGCGCAATTTGAAAGCGCTGTGTGCAGCTACTTACTCAGCCCGAAACCCTCACTGGACCAGCTCGAAACGGAGCAAGCCATTGAAGAGTTTCAGTTGTTTCTGGATCGCTATCCGGCCAGCGCCTTCCGGGATTCCAGCCAAACCATGGTGGATGAATTGCGGCACAACTTGGAAGTCAAGTCCTTTGAGAGCGCTTACACCTACTACCATCCCGAAAACTACAAGAGTGCTGTCATCGCGTTTGAAAATGCCCTGAAGGAATACCCGGACACTCCCTACCGCGAGCAAATGCAATGGCTCATCGTCGACAGCTACTTCCGATACGCCCAATTGAGCACGGAACGAAGGAAATTGGAACGCTATAACGATACCATCGAAGCTTTCCTTACCTTTGTGGCCCGCTATCCGGAAAGTCAGTACATGGCCCAAGCGCAAAACGTCCATGACAAAAGCGTAAAAGCCATTGACGACCTGGCGGCAAATCGATCTATCGAATGAGCACGAATTTCAAATCCATCAAGGCGGATAAGTCCACCGAAACGCGCGACAACCACTCGTTGGAGCAACAGGGAACTGGCAATTTGTTCGAGACCATTGTGGTCCTGAGCAGCCGCAGCAACCAATTGGCAGTTGAGATGAAGCAAGAGCTGAATGCCAAGCTCGAAGAATTCATCACCCCGACGGATTCATTGGAGGAAGTGTTCGAAAACCGAGAGCAAATTGAAATCTCTCGTTTCTACGAGCGGTTGCCAAAGCCACACAGCATCGCCATCGCCGAACTCGTGCAGGACCTCATCGGCATCAACGATCCGGTAGAGGGCGAAGAAGCCGAGGAAGCGGCTGACGCCGACGCCTAAGCCGACAGGCGGAGTCATCATCCCGCCATGTTGCACAACAAACGCATCCTTCTGGGCATCACGGGCAGCATCGCTGCCTACAAATCTGCCTTGCTCGCTCGCGAGCTGCAGCGCCGTGGAGCAGAGGTTCGTGTTGTGATGTCAAAAGCGGCCACGGAATTCATCACGCCGTTGACCCTTGCCACCCTCACCGACCACCGGGTCTACAGCGACTTTACCGAAAGCAAAGAACAAGGCACCTGGACCAACCACGTGGAACTCGGCCTGTGGGCTGACGCCTTCCTCATCGCTCCAGCAACAGCCCAAACGCTGAGCAGCATGGTGCAAGGCGCAGGAGACAGTTTTCTGCTCGCTGTGCACTTGAGCAGCCGTTGCCCCATCGTCGTGGCACCAGCGATGGACCTTGACATGTTCACACATCCTGCAACACAAGAAAACCTGAAAACGCTTGCAGATCGTGGTGTGGGCATCATCGAACCCGAATCCGGACCATTGGCCTCAGGACTCGAAGGCAAAGGCCGCATGGCCGAACCGGAGCACATCGCAAACTGGATGGAGTCGTGGTTTGCAGCCTCCGCCCCTTTGAACGGAAAAAAGGTTCTCATCACGGCGGGCCCAACGCATGAACCCATTGACGCTGTGCGCTTCATTGGCAACCGCAG
>CAXREW010000239.1:0-2148 GCA_964229455.1 Flavobacteriaceae bacterium
TGCTTCGATGGCGTTGAGGATGGGCTGAATGGTCATGACCATGCCGGCGATTCCTCCGAAGGGCTCGTCGTCGACCTTGTTGTGTTTGTCTTTGCTCCAATCGCGGATGTTGTGCACGCGAATGTCCACAACCCCTTTGTCGCGTGCGCGCTGGACAATGCTGTCCGAAAGCGGGCTGTCGAGCAAAGAGGGTACAACGGTGAGGATGTCGATGCGCATGGGAAGCAGAAGATGCGTCAAAGGTACATGAAGCCGGTTATGTCGGCGGTGGAAAGTACCTTTGCAGTCCAGTCACGAAGGGCATGAAAGATCGAAAAGAGTACAGTGCAGTTGTCAGCCACCCGTTTCACGTATTCAATGGCATTTTCTTACCGCTGCCGTTGGATGGGATTAGGCAAACGGGGCTGCGTGTGCCGTTGCTACAAGAAGCTTGCGACGAGGGATTGAACCAGGCCAAAACGCCCGCGGAAATCCTCGATGGATTTTTCGCTTCCCAAGGACTGCACGACGTGGGGAGCAAAGCGGACCTGTTGTTCCGCATTATTCAATACGTCGAACGTCAGGTGGTGTTGGTGGATGCCTTGGAAGATGCCCGGTACGCGCAACTCAATGATTTGGGCGGTGCGGAGTCGCTGCAAAGTTTTATGCAGCGCATTCGCCGTCACCGCAAGGAGGAGGATTTGAGGGAGATTTTGGGCGAATACGCTGTGCGCGTGGTCTTGACAGCACACCCGACGCAATTTTACCCGGGCAATGCGCTGGCCATCATCACGGACTTGGCCAAGGCCATGGAAGAAAACGACCTGGTCAGCATCCGGAAACTCCTCCACCAACTGGGACTGACGCCGTTTTTCAATTCGGAGCCGCCCACACCGTACGACGAAGCCGTTCGCCAAACGTGGTACCTGGAGAACGTCTTCTACCACGCGGCGCCTGAGCTGTATGCCAAGGTGGCCCAAACGCTTGACGACCCCTCTGCTCAAGCCCTGAGTGAGGGCCTTATTTCCATTGGTTTCTGGCCCGGAGGGGACCGCGACGGTAACCCCTTCGTGGATTCGCAAACGACATGGAATGTCGCAGAGCGCTTGCGCCTGACCTTGCTGCGTTGTTACCGCCGGGAGATCCGCGACTTGCGCCGCCGCATCACATTCAAGCACGTGTCCACCCGCCTCGACCAACTTCAGGACCGAATTGAATACGCCATGCTTCACCCGGATTCCGCGGTGTTGTCCGTTGCGGATTTGAATAACGAGCTGGATGAGATCGCCCAATGGGTTGCGAAGCATTCGAACGGCCTGTTCATTGAGAAAATCCGAGGGTTCCAATTCAAGTTGCGCTTATTCGGATTGCATTTTGCCAGCTTGGACATCCGTCAGGATAGCCGGGTGATTCAGAAGGCGTTGGATGAAGCCCTCGCCGTGGCAGGTGTCGATGTCGAAGCCTTCCGAGCGCTGCCAGCTGCGGACCAAGTAAATGAATTGCTCAGCGATAAGTGGATAGGCGCTGTAGATCGACTCGAAGAAGAGCGGTACCACGACATTATCGCGTCGTTGCGTACGATGGCCAAAATCCAGAAGCACAATGGCATTCGGGCCTGCCACCGCTATATCATCAGCAACTGCCGTGGCATCATTGATGTGGCGGCCGTCGCCGCATTGGCTCGAATGGCCGGATTGGAGGAGGAGACCGCACTAGACATCGTGCCACTCTTCGAGACCATTGCAGACTTGGCCCGATCGGAAGAAGAGGTGCGCGAGATGTACACGCATGCCGCGTACCGGGAGCATTTGAGCCGCCGTGGTGACCGCCAGACGGTCATGCTCGGTTTTTCGGATGGTACCAAAGATGGTGGCTATTTACAGGCCAATTGGTCCATTTACGAGGCAAAGCGCCGGTTATCGAAGCTTTCCCGAGATGAAGGCATCACGGTTGTCTTTTTCGACGGGCGCGGTGGACCACCTGCACGTGGCGGCGGAAATACGCATCGGTTTTACGCGGCGCACGGACAGGACATCGAGAACACCGAAATCCAGACGACAATTCAGGGGCAGACCATCAGTTCCAATTTTGGAATTCCTCGCTCAGCGGGCTTCAACCTCGAATTGCTATTGACCGCCGGCCTCCAGAGCCGAATTTTCGAAGATTCGC
>CAXREW010000240.1:0-3806 GCA_964229455.1 Flavobacteriaceae bacterium
CTGTTGAAACGACATCGCCCTTGGCCTTGTAGCGCTCGCGCCGCGTGAAAAACAAGAGGCTGCCGTCGGGGGAGAGGGCGGGCACGAATTCGTCTCGCGGTGTGCTGACCGGAGGACTGGAGGCGGGGTGGTATTTCCCTTCGTTTTCGCGAAAGGCCAATTCAAAGGCAATGGTCGGCAAGACTTCTTTCACTTCATCGACATACCGGTCCCGACGTTTACCCAACACTTCTTCGGATGCAGGTGGAAACCGCAGGTATTCTTCAAAATACGATTGAGCAGCTTCGTATTCCCGGTCAGCATAGGCCATGGCGCCGAGCATGTACCAAGCCTCGGCGCGGAAGAATGGACAGGCATTGATCAGCTGCAACAATGGCTGCTGGGCAGGGTAAAACGACCCGCGTGACCGCTTGATTTCATTGAATTCCAATCGTCCCCATTCAAACAGGCAGGCCATGCACGCTTCATCCCGTTCAAAGGCTTCTTCGAGAAATGCGACCCGCTCAGCGCGCTCGTACTTAGAGCCATTGATTCCCTTTTCGTAGAGTTTCAATGTTTTGCCTTCCAGCACGGCTGCGCACGCTTCTTCTTCGTCCTCCCATTGGGCAAAAGTCAAAAAGGGCAATGCAATCAGCGTTGCCAGCAGCAGGCACGAACGTTCGGTCCAACTCATCGAACGGAGTTAAGCGGAAGGCGGAGTCAATTCGCCTTCAGAGGCTGCGATAAATGAGGACACGGCCCCATCTCCCGTGACATTGACCACCGTGCGGCACATGTCCAAGATGCGGTCAATGGGGAAGATCAGTGCAATCCAAGCCGGATTCAGTCCGACACTCTCGAGCACAATGATCATCAGGACCAAACCTGCCGAAGGCACGGCTGCCGCTCCAATGGACGCGAGGGTCGCTGTGAGCACGATGACCGCCTGCTGGCTGAACGCCAAGTCCACCATGTGGAACTGGGCCAAGGCCACGACGGCAATGGCCTGGTACATGCTGGTGCCGTCCATGTTTACGGTAGCGCCGATAGGCAAGACAAATGATGAGGTGCGTGTGCTCACGCCTAACCGGTCGTGAACGCATTGCATGGTGACTGGGAGCGTAGCCACTGAACTCGACGTTGAGAACGCCGTCAGCTGTGCATCGCGCATGCCCGATTGGAATTGTTTCCAACTCAATTTCTTGATGGTCAAGGCCACCAGCGCCGGGTAGAACAAGAAGACCATGATGGCCAATCCGAGGACCACCACCAAGCCATACCGCAGGAGGAAACTCAACAGCTGCTTCAGCATCTCGGGTTCGGTCCCCGCCGCCTTGACGATCTGTCCAGCCATCAGGGCAAAAACGAAGAAGGGCATGGCTTTCATCACGACCCACACCATCTGCACAAAGACCTCATTCAGCGAGTCGACGGCGCGCGTTAGCGGTGCTTTTTTCTCATCAGGCAGCCCGACTACCACGATGCCAAAAAAGATGGCGAAGAAGATGATTTGCAGCATGGACATGTCCACCAGCGAACTGAAGATGTTCTTGGGCACGACGTCCACTAGGGGCTGCAGCGGTCCGGAGTTCTTGGTGTTTGTGGCTTTGTTGAGCTTGTCGGTGACCCATTCACTCGAAGCGGCCTCCTCACTCGCGATGCTCTGAACCAGCGCCGCATTCGCCGGATCATCAATGGTTCGAATGTCATCCAACGCTTTGATGCCGTTGGCGTCGCGCCAGAGTTCATAGCGGATGCGGTTGGCTTTGAGCAGGTCGTCGTCGGCCCCCGATCCGGGCTGGAACACATTGACCAAGACCAGGCCGATGACCACTGCCACCATAGTTGTGGCCACGTAGGTGAGCAAGGTCTTGATGCCCATGCGGCCCAGTTTCTGGATGTTGCCCAAACTGGTCACGCCGCTGATGATGCTGAACAGCACCAAGGGCACTGCGATGAGTTTGAGGAGGTTGATGAAAATGTCACCAAACGGCTGGATGTAGGCCAGGGTGAAGTCGTTCCAACCCATGGTCACACTCAACCATGCGTACACAACACCCAGCAACAAACCGATGATGACTTGCCAGTGGAGGGCCAGTTTCTTCATGCCTCTAATGTACACGTTGAACGCCCGGAAAACCTCTGTTTGTCAGAGTTTGGCGGCTCGGTTTATCAACCAATGATCCGCCAATACTAACAGCGCCATGGCCTCAACAATCGGCACTGCTCGCGGCAGGACGCAGGGGTCGTGCCGTCCTTTGCCACCCAACGTTATAGCTTCACCGTCCGCGTTGACCGATGACTGTGGCCTCATGAGCGTGGAAACCGGCTTGAATCCGATGCGAACGATGAGGTCTTCACCGTTGGTGATGCCGCCTTGGATGCCGCCGCTGTGGTTGGTCGCTGTGCGCACTTGACCTCGTTCGTCCGTACGGAAGGCGTCGTTGTGCACCGAACCCCGCATCGTCGTGCCGTGCAGTCCTGAACCGATTTCCATGGATTTCACTGCTGGTAGGCTCCACAAGGCATGAGCGAGGGTGGCTTGGAATTTGTCAAAAACGGGTTCGCCCAAGCCAGCGGGGATACCGCGTCCAACCAACGCAACGGTGCCACCTACTGTATCGCCTTCTTTGCGAACGGCCTCGATAATAGCTGCCATCGAAGCGGATGTTTCGGAGTCAGGACAACGTGTGGGTGAGGCGTCGACTTCAGTGCGGTCGAAAAACCTCGGTGCAAAGGGCACGGCGGTTTCCTCCACGCGCTCGACGTAGGCTGAAATTTCAATGCCGGCTGATGCCAAGAGCTGCCGCGCAATGGCTCCCGCAGCCACACGGCATGCGGTCTCGCGTGCAGATGCGCGTCCACCGCCTCGGTGATCGCGGTGCCCGTACTTAGCTGTATACGTGTAATCGGCATGGGAAGGGCGGAAGGCGGATTGAAGGTGGTCGTAATCGCCGGATTTGGAATCTTCGTTGCGAAGCATGAATCCGATGGGTGCTCCGGTGGTCATCCCCTCGTGAATGCCGCTCAACCATTCGACTGAGTCGCGCTCTTTCCGTGGCGTGGTTAAGTGGGATTGACCGGGACGCCTGCGGTCCAATTCCGCTTGAACCTCATTGGTGTCAAGCCTCAATCCTGCTGGTCACCAGTCGATGACGCCTCCAATGGCAGGGCCATGGGATTCGCCAAACGTGGTCAGTCGAAACAAGGTTCCAAATGTGTTGCCCGCCATGGTTCAAATTTACGGAACCCGAGCGGGGATTGCTACCTTGCGGCCATGCGAATGCTCTGGAAGAACATCAAAGGATTGGTGGGTGCGTACGATACACCGCCGCAGTACCTAAAAGGCGGAGAGATGCGATCCTTTCCGGTCTTGGAGCAGGCGTGGTTGGCCATTGAGGATGGGGTCATTGTGGACTTTGGCTCCATGGTCGATTTTCCCGGCATCGCCGATTGGAGCGGGCTGGAAGTGGTGGACTGTGAAGGGAAATACGTGTTGCCTGCGTGGTGCGACAGCCACACCCACCTTGTATTTGCCGCCAGCCGATCTGGGGAGTTTTTGAGCCGCCTTGAAGGCAAGAGCTACCAAGAAATCGCTGAAGAAGGAGGAGGAATCCTGAATTCTTCGCGCGCGCTGCAGGCCATGTCCGAAGCGGAGTTGCTCGCTGATGCGCGCCACCGATTGCAGCAGGCCATGCGCACGGGCACGGGGTCCATCGAAATCAAGAGTGGATACGGCCTGACGGCAGAAGCGGAATTGAAAATGCTGCGGGTGATCCGTGCGCTCAAGGAGGAATTCACCATCCCCATCAAAGCGACATTTTTGG
>CAXREW010000241.1:0-2448 GCA_964229455.1 Flavobacteriaceae bacterium
GTTAGACCCCCAAGGCCACCACTTCAGTACTGGCGTCAATCTTCGATGGCAGGAGTTGTTCGATGCCGCCTGTGCGCGTTTGCCAGCGCGACGGGCAGCCACTGCAGGCGCCGCGCATGTGCACGTAAACTTTGCCTTCTTTAAAAGCTTTGAAGTCGATGGCGCCACCGTCTTGCTCGACCGCAGGACGAACGAACTCATCCAATAACCGCTTGATTTCTTCGTCGTGTTCTGAGGGAACGATGTCTTCTTCGGCGATGAATTCCGCGCCGGGCGCAGGGGCCGCCTCGGGCGCAGGGTCGTTGGGTTGTTCGAGTTGGTCTTGGACCTTGAGGAAGGCCCTGGTGTCCACCGCCGTTTCGTTTTCCATGAGCCACTCACGGATGTACTCACGCAATTGCTGCACAATCATTTCCCACCCCAAGCTCTGGTCTTTTTTGACTGAGACAAAGGCGCCGCTGATGAAGATGCCTTCAACGAAAGGAAAATTGAACAGCTCTTCTGCTAGTGGTGAGCAGAGGGCCGCTTCGGCTTTGGAGCGGAATTCAACTTGGTGCTGGTCCGCGATCAAGGCGCGATCAGCAACGAATTTCATGACTTCCGGATTGGGGGTCATCTCCGCATAAACGCTGGTTGGAATTGGCATGGTGCAAAGGTAGTCGGCGTCATGTAAATTGCCGTTCCTAAACGAAGTTCAAACCTCGAGTATGAGAAAACATTTGCAAAGATGGTCCGCCCGCATGCTGCCCCTTTTGGCGGTGATGACGATGGGCCAAAGTGCGGTTGCCCAAGAGACCTTTCCCGTCAACGGTGTGGTCAACAAGCAGTTGGTCCGCACGGCCTTGGAGCATGCCACCGTGCACGTGAGTTCGACGGAAGTGATTGAAGATGCGACCGTGGTGTTTTACCAAGGCCGAATCGAAGCCGTGGGTCCGAGCAGCGTGATTCAAGTAAATGGTCCCGTTATCCGACACGACCTGAATGGCTTGCACGTGTACCCTTCGTTCGTGGATATCCACAGCGATTACGCCATGCCAGAAGCCCAGCGCGAAGGCTGGGGCCGAGGACCGCAGGACTTGAGCGACAAGAAAGGCGCTTACGGGTGGAACGAAGCCGTACGACCAGAGACCCGCGCGGCGGATGTGTTCGATCCTTCCGAGGCAGAGGCCGACCGCAGTGCCTACCAAAAAGGCGGCTTTGGAGCGGTGGTTTCCCATGTCCAGGATGGCATTGTTCGCGGCACTGGAGCGCTAGTCGCCTTGTCGGAAGACCCGCGCCGCGCCTTGTTGCAGCCAGAAGCATCGGCACATTATAGTTTCCGGAAAGGAACCTCTTCACAGGATTACCCCCGTTCGCTCATGGGGTCTACGGCCTTGTTGAAGCAGACGTTTTTCGATGCGAATTGGTACGCCGACGCAAGTCGCTTGAACGAGCGCCTCGAAACCAACTTGTCGCTGGAGGCCTTCAATGCCAGCCGTGCCAAGCCGTCGTTTTTTGATGCCGGTGGATGGGAAGACGGGTTGCGCGCCGCCAAAGTGGGAGCGGACGTGGATCACTCCTTCATTTTGGTTGCGGGGAACAACGCATACCAGCGGTTGGATGAACTCCAAGCGACGGGAGCCCCGCTTGTGCTTTCCCTGGACTACCCCAAGGCTTACGACGTAAGCGATCCCTACACCAGCCGCCTCGTGGGGTTGGATGAATTGAAGCACTGGGAATTGGCGCCTTCCAATGCGGCCCGGGTGCACGCCGCAGGTATCGAATTTGCCCTAACAGCGGACGGCCTTGAAAGCCCGTCGGGCATCCGAAGCGCCGTGTGGACGAGCATGCGTCACGGGCTGCCTGAAGCGGCTGCACTTGCCGCCCTGACCGAAATTCCCGCCAAATTGATCGGCGCGTCCGATCGAGTCGGCCGGATTGCAAAAGGCCTCGAGGCGAATCTCTTGGTCACCGACGGACCGATTTTTCACCCTGACGCGCAGTTGCTCGAGAACTGGGTTCAGGGGGAGCAGCACACGTACGTCAACCGTGATGAGGTGGACGTCCGAGGCACGTATAACTTGGCCGTGGCCGATCGCGTATTGTCGTTGGAGGTGACCGGCGATCAGTCTAAGCCCAAAGCCAAGGTGGTCATCGACTCCACCGATTACAAGGTGGACTTCGCACCGGATGGACGGTCGGTGAGCCTCGGTATGAAACTCGACACGCTCGGCTTGGACGGATGGTGGCGCTTGTCGGGCAACGTCTGGATGGACAGCCGCATTTGGGAAGGCCGTGGACAGCGGGCCGACGGGACCTGGGTCGAATGGAGCGCCAGTCGCCAAAGTGAGCCCGAGGAAGAGGCCTCCACGTACCAAGCCCAGCCTGATTCGGTGCAAGGCGAAGTCATGTATCCGTTCGTCGCTTACGGCAACGTCGAACGGCCTGCTCAGCGCACGGTGTGGTTTG
>CAXREW010000242.1:0-4674 GCA_964229455.1 Flavobacteriaceae bacterium
CAAACGATTAGCAGGAGGCTCCTCTTCGTCATATCCCGGCACAGATGGATGCGGCAACCTGCTGCGAAGCCGGCAATTCCGTTTGCAACGCCTGAGCAAGGGCTTGAAACTGTTTCAGTTGGTCTTCAGCCGGCGCGCCTAATTCAGCTCCATCGTGCAAAGCCAAGACGGCTTCCCTCAGGCTTGCGGGCGTACACTGGGATTGAATCTTTTCCGGAACCGCAGAATGCTGCAGGAGGATGTTCGGCAGTCCAATCCAGGGCGATTTTACCAAGAGGCGCGCAATGGCGACTGTGATCGGGCTGGTTTTGTAGCAAACAATATGGGGAAGCCGGAGCAAGGCTGCTTCGAGTGTTGCGGTGCCCGAGGTAATCAACCCGACCTCGCAAGAGCGCATCAAGGAGCGAGTGTGTCCGAATTCAACCGGGATTCCAGCGTTGACAGCTAAGTGGTAGTCGGCCTCGCGTCTTCCCGGGGCGCCTGCGACTACCGCATCAACTTCCGGGAGGCCTTTTGCCGTTTCGATAAGCACCGGCAACATGCGTTCGAGTTCCTGCGCCCGGGAGCCGGGGAGTAGCAGCAACCGAGGTTTTGCATGGCTGGATGAAGGTGAAGGAATTGATTCGTGCTCGATCAATTCCAACAAGGGGTGGCCGACCCAATGCACATCGACACCCTCGCGGGCGTACCATGCTTGTTCAAATGGCAGGATGACGTGCAAGCGATCGATGTCCCGTTCGATGGTGCGGACGCGGTTCTTCTTCCACGCCCAAACGGAAGGGGAGATGTAGTGGTGCGTGATGATTCCTGAACGCTTGGCTTTCCGTGCGATGCGCAGATTGAAACCGGGGTAGTCGATCCCGACGAGCGCGTCCGGTTGAAAAGCTTCGATGTGGGCCCAGCATTCTGCAAACCGCTTCCGGATGGTCCAGGCGTTTTTCACCACTTCCCAGAGCCCCATGAATGCCAACGTCCGGTAATGGCGAAGGCACGTTGCTCCGGCGGATTCCATCGCTTCACCGCCCCAGCATTGAATCTTCAAGCCCGGATTGGTTTTGAGCAGCGCGCGGACCAGCTCCCCGCCGTACGCATCGCCTGAAGCCTCGCCAGCGATGATGAACACGCGCTGTACAGTTGGTGAAGAATCTCCGGGTTTTGCCATCCGAATGATGGGGTTAAAACGCTTGAGATTGGAGCCAAATGATCAATGGCACTGTGATAAAAATGACCCCCAACACGCCGCGGGCAAAACGGTCCCAGTCAGCCCGCATAGCCATCCAGAAAACGCCCACGTTGAAGAGCACGCTGATGGTGAGGATGCTGTCCTTGTATAGAGCGCTTCCCATGAAGACGTCCTGGATGAAATAATCGAATGACGTCCCGTTCGCCCAACTCCACCAGACCGTCATGGCTGCAAATCCAATGCCCGTGCCGAGCAAGCCGGCCACGAATCCGAATCCGGTATGATCCAATCGATTGGCGCTCACAGGTCCCATTGATTGAGGGTTGAAATCGCGTGATGCGCCGTCAACTCGTATTGGGTGGGCACGACGCTCACGTAGCCGTTCCGCAACGCCCATTCATCGGTGTCTTGGCCTTGATCTGGATTGGAGAATTTCCCCGTCATCCAGAAATACGGCGTACCACCCGGTGAGGTGCGCTTGTCAAACGCGTCTTCCCAGTGGCCTGCAGATTGACGGCAAACTTTGAGTCCTTTCAACTCCTCCAAAGGCAAGTCGGGAAAATTGACATTCAAGCAGGTGCCTTCAGGCAATGATCGCTCGAGGACTGTTGTGGCGAGTTTTTCAACGAATAGCACGCACGCCGAAAAATCAGCAGTGGGAGCGTGGTTGAGCAGGCTAAACCCGATGGAAGGGATGCCTTCCACAGCACCCTCTACCGCTGCGGACATAGTACCGCTGTAGATGACATTGATGCTGGCATTGCTGCCGTGGTTGATGCCGCTCAACAGCAAGTCGGGCTTCTTGCCAAGGATTTCATAAATCGCCAGTTTGACGCAATCCACGGGTGTTCCCGTGGTCTGCCAAGCCGCTTGCACCCCTTCAACTCCGAAGGTGACTTGCTCCATCTTGAGAATCCCATTGATGGTCACAGCATGTCCCATGCCGCTTTGGGCGCGGTCGGGGGCAACCACCACGACATCCCCGTGTTTGACCATGGCTCCTGCCAAGGCTTGAATGCCTTTGGCCTGGATGCCATCGTCATTGGTGATAAGGATGAGGGGACGAGAAGCTGTTGCGCTCATGCTTTATTCGGTATGCGTTGCAAGGCGTCCAAGAAGAAGCCCCAGTACTTTTGGACGGAGCTGATTTGGACGCATTCATCTGGGCTGTGTGCACCGCGAATGTTCGGCCCGAAACTCACCATGTCCATTTCCGGATAGTTCGTTCCGAGGATGCCGCATTCCAAGCCTGCGTGGCAGGCAAGGACGCGAGGAGTCTCCTTGTATTTTTCCTCATAGAGTGCTTTCATCGTCGCAACAATGGCGCTTGAGGGATTGGGTGTCCAACCGGGGTATTGCCCGCTGAATTCAGTTTGCAATCCCGCCAGGCCAAAAGCGCAGGCAATGCTGTTGGCGTGGTCGTCTTTCTCGGAATCCACAGAACTCCGGCAGAGACACTGCAAGCTGATGGCGCCTTCGCCGATTTCGACGCGGGCCAAATTGTTGGAAGTTTGAACAAGGTGTTCGATGTCTGGGCTCATGCGGTGGATGCCCACAGGTACGGTTTGGATTGCCATGAGGATGGCAAGTTGGTCCTCTTCCGGCATCGCATGGGTCACCGTGGTGTCCTCAGTTTCACACGACAAACTCAATTCGGGATCGGTGGTCGCATACTCCACTTTGACGGACTGAAATGCCTCCACCAACGTGCTTTTGAATGCCGTCTCGTCTGCAGGGTCCAATACGATTACCGCTTGTGATTCTCTCGGGATTGCATTGCGCAATCCGCCCCCGTTTATCGAGGCAATGCGGAAGTCAACTTCACCCAAGCTCTCGATCAACAAGCGGTTCATGAGTTTGTTGGCGTTGGCAATCCCTTTGTGGATGTCCATGCCGGAGTGCCCACCTGAGCCGCCCGTCAATCGGATGCGCAATTGCTTGACGCCGTCCTGAATGGCTTCGGCTTCGTAAGATCCGGTCGAGGTGACATCAACTCCACCAGCACAGCCAATGGACAATTCATCGTCGTCCTCAGTATCTAGATTGAGCAAGATGTCGCCTTGCAAGAAACCGCCTTTCAAGCCCAATGCGCCGGTCATTCCCGTTTCCTCATCGATGGTGAAGAGGGCGTCGATGGCCGGGTGAGGGATTTCCGTGGAGTCTAGAACGGCCAAGATGGTCGCCACTCCGATTCCATTGTCGGCTCCCAACGTAGTGCCCTTTGCGCGGACCCAATCGCCGTCGACGTACATGTTGATGCCTTGGGTGTCGAAGTCGAATTCGGTGTCAGCATTCTTCTGGCATACCATGTCCAAATGGCTTTGCAACACGATGTGACGTTTGTTTTCCATGCCAGCCGCAGCGGGCTTGCGGATGAGCACATTGCCCACATCGTCGGTCAAGGTTTCGAAGCCCCATTTCTGTCCCAGTCCGATGACCCATTCGCGGACTTTTTCTTCCTTTTTCGAGGGCCTCGGAATGCTGTTCAGTGCATTGAAAAAGTGCCACAGTGGCTGAGGTTCTAGGCTGACGATGCTCATGGTTTTTTCTTCAAAAATAGCGTTCAAAGGCCCTTCGTCCGGGTTTTATTATATTTGGTAATTCCAAATTGTCGCCTTATGCGTAACATCATCACCCTAGTGTGCTGTGCCCTAATTGTGGCATTTAGCACAAATGCAACTGCTCAATACTCACTTGTTGTATCCGAATACGCCTCGGACATCGTCCCCGGTCAAACAACGTACAGGATGCACGTCGAAATGGTCAATGGGGACGATTTCCTCAGTTCAGTGTATGGCAATTCAATGTCGCCCCTGTATATCAGTTCAACAACATCATTTTACAATGACCAATTCGGTTCATCGGTCGCCAGTGGCATCAATCCGGCTTTCATTGCATTCTTTCCAACTATTGCTGCTGATAGTTGGGTAACCATTGGTATTGAAGGACAAAACACCGGTGACGAGGTCGCTATCAGTACGGTGGAGAGCTCATTCCAACCCTGGGTCCCAAATCTTGCGTTTGGAAGTACCACTGATGGAAACGATATCATTATCGATGATGAGGTTGGCGGAGCGTGGTTTGTTCTTAACAACACCCCCAATGGCTTGCCAGACGGCAACAACCAAGTACTCATTGCGCAATTGTCTACAGACGGGGAGCTCTCCGGTACGGTCAATGTTCAGATTTTCGAGAATGGATTGGGCAGCGCGACCATTTTCCAAACATTCGATTTCGACGGTATCGGCACGTATACCCAAGATGGGGGCGGATCAGGTACAGCAGGCTGCACAGACAGCTCGGCGTGTAATTACGATGCGGATGCGACGGAGGACGACGGCAGCTGCTTGGAGCTTGACGAGTGCGGGGTATGCGGCGGCGATGGCATTGCCGAGGGTGCATGCGACTGCGAGGGCAGCGTCTTGGATGCGCTGGGCGTATGCGGCGGCACGTGCACTTCGGATGCGGACGGCAACGGCGTTTGTGATGAC